>JABDQU010000298.1 GCA_013042105.1 Boseongicola sp. | reverse complement strand
CGCGGAAGCTCATCCGACACCAGCCGTCGCACTGACGACAGCATGTCTTCCACATTTTGACCTGTGCCTGACTTCGACATTTTTTCCGACTCTTTCGCCCCTCTGCATCGTAGCGAGAGGCACGAAGACGCACAAGCTTCGGGTGTTATTCTTTCCCGAGCGAACGCATCACACGATCCAGCGCCTGGCCCTGCTTGCTGACCTGCCCGCGCGGCGCATCCGACACTGCGTTGTAATAAGCCGCAGGGTCATAAATCGGCACGTTCAGACGCAGGTTTTCTGCCGTCATCAGACCCATCGCATCAAGCACCTGATAGGCCGCAACGATCCGGTCCACTTCCGCCGACACAAGGTTTGTGCGGGCATCCAGAACCTCTTGCTCCTGATCCAGCACATCCAAAGTCGTCCGGGCACCAAGCTGCAATTCCTCGCGCGTGCCCCGCAGCGCCAGCTCGGCGGCGCGCACCTGGCGGGTGGACGCGTCGATGCTGGCAATTGCCACTGCCAGATTCGCATAGGCGTTTCCGACCTCCTGATCGACGCGAAGTCCTGTTGTATAAAGCTGCGAGCGAACCTGATCGCGTTGTGCCTGCGCCTGGCGCAGTCGCGAAGAAATCGCGCCACCCTGATAAAGCGTGCCACGAAGCGCCAGCCCGACGCTGGCGCTGTCATTGCCATCGTCATCCACCGACACGTCGCCACTGGCATTTAGGGTCGGCTGCATTCCGCGTGACGCAATCTGCACCGCCAGTTCGGCTGCCTTCACCTGATGCTGAACCTGTTTGACCAGCGGATTTTCCTGACGTGCAATCGCGCGTGCCTCGGCCTCGGACCCGGGGATCGAGGGCATCGAGCGCGCTGGCGCCAAAACGCCCGGATAGTCACCAACCACCGTGCGATATTGCTCCTGCGCGCGTGCCAGACCACCGCGTTCTGCGGCAAGTGCGCTACGCGCGGCGGCAAGACTGGCCTCGGACAACGACACGTCGGTCCGTGTGACCTCACCAACCTCAAACCGGTCCCGCGTCGCACGCAATTGCTCAGTCAAAAGGCGCACATTGTTTTCACGAAGTTCGACGAACACAACAGACCGGCGCACCGCCTGATAGGCGTTCACGGCGTTGAACAAAGCTGTGTTTTCCGCATCGATAAGCGCCGCGCGCGTCGCCAGAACGGTCTCTTTCGCAATATCAATCGACAGTTGCGAACGTCCGAAATCATAAAGCAGCATGTCCGCGGACAAACCAACCGACGCGCTTGAACCGGACCCTTGCACCGTATCCGAATAGCCAACAGAGGCCAGATATCCAAAGACCGGGCGCAACGCGGCAACGGCCTGGGCGACGTCCTCGTCCGCCGCGCGCAAAACGGCGCGGTTCTGGTCAATCAACCCCGAATTGCGATACGTCGAAACCAGTGCATCCGACAGTGTTTCCGCCTGCGCCGATGTCGCCATGACGGCACTAATGGCAAGAGCGGCAAGTTTTCTGAGCGAAGGAGTTTTCACAAACATCTCTTTCAAATTAGGTTGTTACAACGAAAATTCCGCAGCTTTTCTAAACGAAGAAAGAATAGGTGCATCCGCATTAAAAGCAGATCGCCAGGACATCACACCGTCGGCCTTGAGGCCCAGGCGCACCGTCCCAAGCCGGCCATCTTCAAAGATCGCCGCGATGCGGCCTCCGTCTTTCAATTGTTCCGTCAGTGTTTCTGGTACTGTTTCGACAGCGCCCTGGATCAATATAACATCGTAAGGGCCATGTTTTGCAGCCCCCGCCTCCAAGGGCCCCTCTACAACGGCCACATTGTCCGACCCCGCAGTCGCCAGCGCGCTTTCTGCTTCGGCGCACATGTCAGGATTGTCCTCAAGCGCAATGACCGCTTCCGCCAGATGCGCAGCAACTGCCGAAGAATACCCCATGCCGCAGGCCACATCGAGCACCAGATCGGTCGGCTGGATGTTCACCACCTCAAGGATCTTCGCCAACGTCCGCGGATCGAGGATCGTGCGTCCCGGCGCAATCTCAAGATTTTCCCCGGCATATGCGGCCTCTTGCAGAGCGTTCGGCACGAACACTTCGCGCGGCACGGTCAGCATCGCCTCAATGATTGGGAATTTGGTGACATCAGAGGGCCGGACCTGTGTATCGACCATAATTGTGCGGCGTCGGGCGAATTCGCTCATCAACTAAACTCTTTCGTTCAGAACTGTCATTTGTCTTGAACCATAACACAGAGTTTGCTGCAAGCGCGCAAGAGCGCGAACACGCTTGCGTGGCCTTCTGGCATCCGCTAAGAGCGCATTGCTTCGGCGAGTTGGCGGAGTGGTTACGCAGCGGATTGCAAATCCCTCACCATTCTTCATTCAATCAGTACTTTAGACTGCCAAAGTTATCCGAACATTATCAGCGCAATGGGTGAATCTGGCAAGCGCCAGCCTGGCCATTCGCCACGTTAATGAGCGGCTTGGAAATCTATTGAATTTGTTGGTAACCGCTTCCGG
>JABDQU010000294.1 GCA_013042105.1 Boseongicola sp. | reverse complement strand
CGGGAAAAGCGCGGCTACGGTCGAGTCGGCCCTTACGAAACGCGGCAGAGATCGCGGTGGTCATAACTGAACTCTGGGAGGACTCCTTATGAAATTCATGAAGCTCGCCGCAGCTGCGGCAAGTACTATCGCGATTGTCGGCGCATCTGCCGCCGTCGCGCAGACGACCAACCTTCGCATTCAGACGCATTATGCGCCAGAGACCGTATCCGGTCAGTTGGCGCAGCAATACATTGATGACATCGTTGCGATGTCAAACGGCGAAATTCAGGTCGAGATGTTTTATTCTGCGTCTGTCGTGAAGTCGGTCGAAACATTTGACGCCGCTGCAACAGGCATTCTTGACTGCGACATGACCGGTTCCGGCTATGTCGTTGGTAAAAACAGCGCATTCCAGTTTGTTGCCGACATTATGGGCGGTTATGAGACACCATATCAGCAGCTTTCATGGCTGTATTTCGGTGGCGGTAAAGAAGCTGCGGCTCCGCTTTACAACAAGTTCGGCATGGAGCTGATCGGCTGGTGGGTTTACGGTCAGGAAAGCTTTGCTTCCTCGCGTCCAATCGCGAAGGTTGAAGACTTCAAGGACTGGAAATTCCGTTCGCCCCCAGGCATGGAAACGAAGATCTTTGAAAAGCTTGGCGCATCACCAATCGTGATGGACTTCACTGAGATCTTTACCGCGCTGGAGACAGGTATCATTGACGGTGCTGACGCATCCGGCCTCGCCAACAACGTAGGCCTTGGTCTTTACGACATTGTGAACCACGCCAACTTCCCAGGCTTCCACTCGATGCCTTCGGATCACCTTGCATGCAACAAGGCCGTGTTTGACGCGATGCCTGCGCATCACCAGACGATCATGAAGGTTGCAATGGAAGCGCTGGCACTGCGCACTGCTCTGACGTTTGAGAAGAAGAACGCGGAAGCGGCAGCACAGTTGCGCGAACAGGGCGTCATCCTGCACCAGTGGGCACCTGAAGAGCTTGCAAAGTTCCGTGCGGCAGCACAGGCAACATGGCCTGAGTTTGCTGACACGCCTGAAGCAAAAGCTCTGGTTGAAAGCCATTTGACATACCTCGGACAGCTCGGCCTCGTTTCGAACTGATCCTGAACGACTGGACACGCCGCTCACATTGGGCGGCGTGTCTTTTTTTCGGCCCAACGGTCGAAAACTGGCTCTGGGGAGGGACAATCCATGGAAACGGAAAGAAGCAATGGCAGCCTGATAGAATGGGTCGTTCCACTTGCGTTTGTAATCGTTGCTTCCTGGATGGTCTGGCACTTTCCAGCCTACACCCTGACATTTTTCCCTTGGGAGCAAGGGTCGCAATTCGATCAGACGTCAGCGCTTTTCAATCGCCGTGATGTCTCGGGTTTGACACCGCTCATTGGGTTTATGGATGCCGTTGATCTGGCCGCACTGATTGTTGCGCCGATCCTGTTTTACATCGGTGTCAAAACCGTGCGTCGCGCGAACATGGAGTTCGAAGACTGGCGCCCCATCGACAAGATTGCCGTATTCTTTGGGCGCATCACGATGATGCTGATCGTCCTTCTTGTGAGCGTCATGCTTTATGAAGTTTTCGTGCGCTATGTGTTGGAAGCGCCGACGCTCTGGGCGAATGAGTTATCGCTTTGGCTGGCAGGGTTCGTATTTCTCGGCGCGGGGCTTTACGCCATGCAGCAGCGCAGTCACATCCGTATCTTCCTGCTCTATGATATTTGCCCACGTTGGTTGCAGCGCACCTTCGATGTTATTTCGACGACATTGATCGTCTTGTTCGCCTTCTTCCTTGTTTATGGCGGGTATGGCGAGGCGCTGGACAAGATGTGGCGCTGGGAGACGTTCGGCACGGCTTTTGATCCCCCGATCCCGGCGACGATCAAACCGACGGTGCTGGTGATCGTTTCGCTTGTGGCCATTCAGGCGGTGATAAACCTGATTTCAGATTGGCACGCCGAGCCGGTGATCCACACGGCTGCAGACGATATTGATCAGGACGAGTTGGAAAAAATACGCGCCGCAGTGGGCGCTGAGGGGACGGGTGATCTGGATGTCACGCGCGGCTCCATCCAAGGCAATCAGACGGAGCGCAACTGATGGATATCGGAACCATTTCACTGGTCCTTATGCTGGGCCTCTTGGTGCTTCTGGCAATCGGAATGCCTCTCGGCTTGGCCTCGGCCATCCTTGCGGTGCTCGTCCTTTTCATGAAGTTCGAGCCAGACACACTGTTTAATCCGCTGCTGTTTGGTGATGGGATTTTGACGGGGAGGCCAGGGAGTGGGCCCCTGAATATCCTGGCGCAGAAGATATACGGGCTTTTGACGGATTATGTGCTCATATCCATTCCGTTATTTATCTTCATGGCTGCTTTGCTAGAGCGCTCCGGCATTGCCAAGGATATGTATTCTTCGCTGAACGTCTGGCTGAACCGCACGCGGGGCGGTATTGCGATTGTGACTTCAATCATGGCTGTGATCATGGCTGCTATGTCGGGCATTATCGGTGGCGAAGTCGTGCTTTTGGGTCTAATCGCGCTGCCACAGATGTTGCGGCTTGGGTATAATCAGAACCTTGCGATTGGTACGATTTGTGCGTCGGGTTCGCTTGGAACGATGATTCCGCCGTCTATTGTTCTGATCATCTACGGGCTGATCACCGAGACCTCGATCAAGGCGCTGTTCACGGCTGCGTTTGTGCCAGGTTTCATGCTGGCGTCTTTCTTTATCATTTACATCATTATTCGCACGCAGCTTCGCCCTGAAGATGCCCCCCTGCCCGACCCTATTCCTGGCGAGCCGGTTGGGCGCGAAAAGGGCATGCTCTTTGGCGCATTCATGTCGGTCTTGCTGGCCGGGTTTTCGGCCGTTCTGTTTTTGCGGGTCTTGTTCTTCACGTTGGCAGGTCAGAACGTGTCGGAAGAAGGTGTCGAGGATATCTTCTGGGGCACGCCTGACTATGTGCCGTGGTTTGCCGGTTTGACAATCGCGGGCGTTTTGTTGTGCCTGTTCGTCTTCGGGCGTGAACGCACCAAGACCGGTTGGGCGATGGGTAAGGGACTGGTCCCACCTATCGTCGTGATTGGTGTCGTGCTTGGATCGATCTATGGGGGTATCACGGGGATCACCGAGGCCGCGGGAATGGGCGCTTTCGCGGTGCTTGTCATCGCAATCATGCGCGGCGAAGCGTCGTTCGAGCTTGTCTGGGACAGCTTGATGCGGACGTTGAAATCGACCGGCACCATCATCTGGGTGACAATTGGTGCGGCGGCTCTGGCGGGGGCTTACACGATTGCGGGCGGACCGACCTATGTCGCGAACTTCATCCTCGGGCAGGATTTGCCGACAATGTCGATCCTGTTGATGATGATGCTGATCTTGTTGTTCATGGGCGCTTTCATGGATTGGGTCGGCATCGTTTTGCTGATCATTCCAGTGTTTCTGCCGATTGTTCAGCGTCTGCCGATTGAAGAGATTGGTCTGATTGGCGAGCTTCAACCGAAGTATGTCGCGGTCTGGTTCGGGGTCTTGTTCTGTATGAACATGCAGGTCAGCTTCCTGTCTCCTCCGTTTGGTCCGGCGGCCTTCTATCTGAAATCGGTGGCGCCTCCGCACATTTCGTTGACAGATATCTTCAAGGGCTTCTTGCCATTCATCTGCATTCAGCTTTGTGCGCTCTCGGTGCTGTTGATCTGGCCGCCGATCGTTGAAGTCTTGCTGAAATAGGGCAGGGTCGGTGCATGCTAAGCGCGTCAGAGATAGAGGCTTTTCATCGTCAGGGGTTTCTGGTCGTCGAGGATGTTCTCGATGCCGGATGTCTTCAGGCAGTTCGGGCAGAGTATAGCGATTTGTTGGATCGGCTTTATGCCGGGTGGCAGGCTGAGGGGCGGGTTGGTGCCCCTGTGCGGGACGATTTCTGGAGGAAACTGCTGACGGCATATGAGGCCGGTTGCGACTGGTTTCAGCCGATGGATATCTCGCTGCCCGGTGATGAGATTGCATCCGACACACCGATGCATTTTGGGCCTGCGGTTTTCGATATGGTTCGCGCGCCGCGGCTTTTGGACATTGTAGAACAGTTGATTGGAGGAGAGATTACGTCGAACCCAATCCAGCACGTTCGGATCAAACCGCCTGCCACGACTTTAAGCGACGGCGAGGCACGGGCACATATTACGTCCACGGACTGGCATCAGGATCGTGCCGTTGCTTTGAGCGAGGCGGATCAAACCGACATGGTGACGTGTTGGCTGGCGATCACTGATGCAACTGTGGAAAACGGCTGTTTGCAGGTTTTGCCGAAGGCATCGACGCAAGAAATGCTGCCCCATTGTCCGTTACGACAAACGGCGATTGCACCGGGATATGTAGCGGAAGAAAAGGCCGTCCCATTGCCGGTTCCGGCAGGCGGGATGGTGTTGTTTCATCCACTGACACCTCATGCTTCCTTGGTGAACAGAACGGACGGGTTTCGCTGGTCGTTTGACTTGCGATTTCATGTGACAGGTCAGCCTTCCGGGCGCAGTCACTTTCCAGGCTTTGTAGCGCGCAGTCGGTCTGCACCCGAGACAGAACTACACAACTGGCAGGAGTGGAAGGCAATGTGGGAAGCGGCCCGCGCGCGGCTTGCGGAGAGACCCCATATCGCGATTCATCGGTGGCAATCTGACAGTCCGGCCTGCGCATGAGTGCGTTAATCAAGCTTAACCCGGCGGATAATGTTGCGACTGCGATCAGACCTCTGGAGACGGGGACTGAAGGTGCGCGTGAGATGATCCCGCGCGGTCAGAAGATGGCCTTGGAGGCGATTTCCAAAGGGGCAGAAGTGCGCAAATACGCCACTTTGATTGGTTATGCGGCCGAGGACATTGCGGCGGGCACTTTGGTGCATACGCATAATCTGGAATATAGGAACGTGAACCGCGCTTACGAGTATTCGACGGATCTGCGCGAAGCCCCTACCCCGGAGACAATGGATACCTTCATGGGGTATCGTCGTGATAACGGGAAGGTCGGGACGCGCAATTATATTGCAGTGTTAACCTCGGTTAATTGCTCGGCAACGGCGGCGCGGCGGATTGCAGAGCATTTCACGCCGGAGCGTCTGGCGGCTTATCCGAATGTCGATGGGGTGTCGGCTTTTGTGCACGGCACTGGCTGCGGCATGGCGGATGCAGGCGACGGGTTTGAAGCGTTGCAGCGCGTCATGTGGGGTTATGCGCGCAACCCCAATGTGGTTGGTGTGTTGATGGCCGGGCTTGGCTGCGAAACGATGCAGATTGACTGGTTGATGGAAGCCTTCGGACTTACGCCCGGGCCTCTGTTTCAAGCGATGAATATTCAGGATGTGGGAGGTCTTTCGCGGACGGTTAATGCCGGGATTGCGAAGATCGAAGCGATGTTGCCGCTGGCAAATGACGTGAAGCGTGAGCCCTTCCCTGCTTCTGAGCTGATGGTCGCCCTGCAATGCGGAGGGTCGGACGCATGGTCCGGGATCACCGCGAACCCGGCCTTGGGGCACGCCTGTGATTTGCTGGTGGCGCAAGGCGGAACCGGCGTTTTGGCAGAGACACCGGAGATCTACGGGGCCGAGCACTTGCTGACTGCGCGGGCCCGCACGCAAGCCGTGGGTGAGCAGTTGATCGAGCGCATTCGCTGGTGGGAGGACTATACCGCCCGAAACAATGGTGTGATGGACAACAACCCGTCGCCCGGGAACAAAAAGGGGGGACTGACGACGATTCTTGAGAAGTCTTTGGGGGCTTCGGCCAAGGGTGGAACGACCCCACTGACGGGTGTTTATAAATACGCCGAGGAAGTGCGCGCGCGCGGTTTCACCTTTATGGACAGCCCGGGATATGATCCAGCGAGCGTCACGGGGCAAATCGCGGGTGGATGCAATCTGGTGTGCTTTACGACGGGTCGCGGTTCGGCCTTTGGATCAAAGCCGAGCCCGACAATCAAGGTTGCGACCAATACGCGGATGTACGAGCGAATGACGGACGACATGGATATCAATGCAGGTGATATTCTGGATATGGGCGTATCGGTCGAAGCGAAAGGTCGTGAGATTTATGAGACTTTTCTGAGGGTTGCTTCGGGAGAAGTCACGAAGTCCGAAGCGCAGGGGCTTGGTGACTATGAGTTTGTGCCCTGGCAGATTGGGGCGGTGATGTGAGTGATGCGGGCACCCTTCGATTGGGTTTAATCGGCGATCACATTGGGCGGTCCCGGTTCTCGGCGGCGATGGATTTGCTGTGCCGCGAACACGGGCTGACGCTTGATTTTACGCCGATCGATACTGGTAATTTCCCGGATTTCGACTTCGATACCAAAGTGGATGAATTGATCGCGGCCGAATGGACCGGGGTGACGATTACCCATCCCTACAAGATCGCAGCGAGGGCACGCGCGGGCGATGGAATGGTCTCGGAGGCGGCGCATCTAACGGCTTCGAATCTGTTGACATTCCACCCTGAGATAAAGGGTTTCAACACGGACTATACCGGCTTCGTCGGGGCTTGGGACGCAGTGATGGGAGATGCCGCTCCGGGACGGGTGGCGGTTGCAGGCGCGGGGGGCGTAGCGGGCGCAATTGTGCCTGCACTGGTCGCGCTGGGAGCCTCGGATATCGCGGTTTGGGATCCTGCTCCGGGGGTCGCCAAACGACTGGCCGAACTGGTCGGTGGACCTGTTCGAGCGGTACCGACAAGTGCGAGTCTGGAGGAAAGTGAGGACGCGGATGGGTTGGTGAACGCTTCCGCTCTTGGAATGGGCGACGACCGTCGCTCGGCTTTCGCGACGAGCGCAATTGAGGCACAGGCCTGGGCATTCGATGCGGTCTATACACCAACGCATACAACATTTTTGAACGCTGCTGCTTCGCAAGGACTAACGACGATTTCGGGTTTCGATTTGTTTCGGCACATGATCCTCGGTTCATTCGAAGCATATTCGGGCATACGGCCTGATGCCGAGTCGATGCTGCCTTTGATAGATGCGCTGCGCCCGGATTGATGGCTTTGGGACCATCCATAGCGGTGATCGGGCGTGGTCTGATCGGGAGTGCTGCGGCGCGCCATTTGGCCGCCAATGGTCACGACGTGACGCTGGTTGGCCCTGCAGAGCCAAAAGAGAAACGAGAGCATCAAGGCGTCTTTGGAAGTCACTACGACGAAGGACGCATTACGCGGCGGAACGCAACGGACCGCTATTGGGCGGAAGCGTCGATTGCATCGATTGCGCGCTACGGTGAGATCGAAAGATCATCGGGGATTGGGTTCTTTTCCCCCGTGGGTGCCTTGATGGCGGGTGCGGATGACGGTGAGTTTCTTGGCGATGCGCGACAGGTTTCTGCGGAGCTATCCATTTTGCATCAAGATCTTAGAGCCGATCAACTGGGGGAGGTGATCCCGGATTTGACGCTCCAGAGTGGCTGGAGTGCTTTGTGGGAGCCCGAAGAAAGCGGACACATATCGCCGCGTCGTCTGGTGGCGGCGCAAACCAAGCTTGCGGCGGCGGACGGCGCAACGCTTTTGGATGTGGCGGTTACCGGTTTGGAGGAAACGGCTTCTGGGGCACGCATTCAGACCGCTGACGGCAGTGAAGTTTTTGATCGGGTCTTAGTGGCGGCTGGCGGCATGACCGATCATGTCCTTGGGCGCGCGCCATCATATCGGGTTTGCGGCCGGACTGTGGCGTTGTTCGAGTTGACAGAAGCAGAAGCGGAGCGACTTGGGTATTTACCATCTTTAGTGATGGGCACGCCGGAAGGGCATTACCTGTTACCCCCCATTCGGTATCCAGATGGAAACATATACATGAAGCTTGGCGGTGATCCGGACGATATACTGCTTTGGTCACCGCGAGACATTGGTGACTGGTTCAGGTGTGGCGGACGCGCTGAAGTGCGTGACGACCAGGAAGCTCGGTTTCGCGCACTTTTTCCAGGCGTCAAGGTTGTATCGGTGACGATGGATGCCTGCATGACAACATGGACCGACGATTTGCGGCCAGAGATCGCCCGGCTTTCGGACAGGATATTCGTAGCGTCTGCCGGTAATGGTGCTGGCGCAAAGTGTTCAGACGAATTGGGGCGACGCGGTGCGGCGCTTGTGACAGACGATTTTTTGGAGGGATAGAGAATGACGAAACCTGCGATTGGATTTATCGGACTTGGGCTTATGGGCTCGGCAATGGTCGAACGGCTTCAGGCGATGGGATATGATGTGACCATTACGCCAAACCGGTCCCGACCCAATATTGACGCCGCGGTTGCGCGGGGTGCAATCGAGGTTGCAACGGCCAGAGACGTCGCTGCGGCGAGCGATATCGTGATGCTTTGCATGGACACTTCCGACAGTGTTGAGGCCCGCATGCGCGGAGGCGACGGCGTGATTGCAGGACTTCGGGACGGTGCCGTTGTCATTGATTTTGGCACTTCCTTGCCAGCTTCAACGCGCGTGCTTGGTGAAGAGGTCGCAGCCGCTGGCGGCACATATCTGGATGCGCCGCTTGGACGCACGCCGCTGCACGCGAAGGACGGGCTTTTGAACATCATGGGCTCGGGCGACAAGGCGGCTTTTGACAAGGTCGAGCCCGTTCTGAACGATCTTGGCGAGAACGTCTTCCATCTAGGTGACCTTGGCGCCGGGCATACGATCAAGCTGATCAACAACTTCTTCGCCATGACCACCGCAAATGCGATGTCCGAAGCCTTTGCGATGGCCGACGTGATGGGAGTAGATCGCGAGAAGGTTTATAATGTGATGGCCGCCGGACCATTGAGATCAGGGATGATGGATTTCGTGAAGGCCTATGGGCTGGACGGCGATCCCATGCAGTTGGCCTTTGCGGTCAAAAATGGCGCAAAGGACGTGGGCTATTACGTGCAAATGGCAAAGGACGCAGGTGCAGACAGCATCATGTCGCAATGCGCTTTGAAAGGGTTGAAAGCCGCAATGGCTGATGGCCGGTCCGAGGATATGGTGCCGCAGATGGTCGACTTCTATTCCGACCTTTACAAGGGGTAAGCAGATGGTCCGTGTCGCGTGCATCGGCGAGGCGATGATCGAGATGTCATTGCATGAGGACACCGCCGATCTTGCCGTTGCAGGCGATACTTTGAATACGGCTGTTTATCTGAAGCGTTGCGCACCCAAAATTGAGGTGGACTATATTACTCGACTTGGGATGGACCCATTTTCCGAGCGAATACAGAAGTTTATTGCCTCGGAAGAACTCGGGGGTTCAAAGATAAGTCTCGATCCAGTCGCTGTTCCGGGGCTTTACGCAATCACGTTGAGTGCCTCGGGAGAGCGTTCGTTTACCTATTGGCGGTCTGCGTCCGCAGCGCGAAATCTATTTGCTGATGGTGTTTTTTCCATGCTGGAGGGGTATGATCTGATCTACTTGTCCGGGATATCGCTGGCGATTTTACCCAATGATGTAAGGCGTTCACTCATCGCTTTTCTAAGGACGGCGCGGCAGCGCGTGGCATATGACAACAATCACAGGCCACGGCTTTGGGATGTTGAGGAAGCGCAGAAAACGACCACGGAATTTTGGTCTTTTGCGGACATTGCCCTGCCCTCCTTGGATGACGAGATGGCGATTTTCGGTGAGAGTGAGGAAGCGGTGATTGCTCGATTTTCGAACTACTCAATGGACGGAGCGCTCAAGTGCGGTCAAGGCGGGCCGGTTTCTATTGGGGAAGTGGTTGAGCAAGTCTATCCCGCTGCAAAGCGTGTCGTTGATACGACTGCGGCTGGTGACAGTTTTAATGGCGGCTATCTTGCCGCGCGCCTTAGTGGTGAAAGCCAAGCGGCAGCGCTGCAAGCAGGTCATGAAATGGCTGCGAAGGTTGTAGGGTTTCGTGGTGCAATTATTCCAAAGTCTGCGGTGTAAGCGCGACGAGGACGTTGCACTGCTTCCTTTGTCAAACTGCTGGAAGGAGTGTTCATGAAAGCGGCCTTGATCGGATATGGGATGGTTGCCGAAACGCATGTTCGAGCAATATTTGACAGCAATTTTGTCGCTCTTGCGGGAGTTTTAGGACGTGATCCCGACCGTGCCAGGACTTTTCTGAGAGGCGTCGGCGGTGATGGTGCAGTCTACTCAGATTTGGCAGAACTTTGTGCGGACAGCGCAATCGACTTCGCGATTGTCGCGACTCCACCGAACGCGCGCATGATGATTATCAAGGATCTATTTCGCGCAGATATTCCTGTTCTCATGGAAAAACCAATTGAGCGGACGTTGCAGTCTGCGAAAGCGATTGCTGACCTCGCCGAGAAACAAGGTGTGCAGGCGGGCGTCGTGTTTCAGCATCGCGCCAGAGGATCATCGCGGGCGTTGAAGCAGGCAATTCTGGAGGGAAATCTGGGCAGGTTGGTTGCTGCGGAAATCCGTGTGCCGTGGTGGCGGGATCAAAGCTATTACGACGCGCCGGGACGCGGGACGTATGCGCGTGACGGAGGAGGCGTAATGATCAATCAGGCAATCCACACACTGGATCTCGCTATTTGGCTGATGGGGCCGGTCAGATCGGTCAGTGCGTTATTAACGACAACCGAGTTGCATGACATGGAGGGAGAGGACTGGGCGGGAGGCATGCTTCAATTCGCGAGTGGTGCGGTTTCAACTCTAACTGCAACGACATCATTTTTCCCTGGCGGTGCGGAAAGCATTCGATTGCAGGGCACAAAAGCTCATGCGCTTTTGGAAGACGGCGTTTTGACAGTGTCCTATCTGGACGGTCGGGTTGATGTAGTAGGAAAAAACTCGAAGGGTTCAGGCGGTGGTGCAGACCCAATGGCGTTCACGCACGTTTGGCACCAACGAGTGATTGAAGACTTCGCTCAGTCCGTTCAGACGGGTCGCCACCCGATTTGCACGGCACGTGAAGGACTTCATGCTCACGCCGTAATCAACGCCATGGAAAAATCGTCAAAAAATCACCAAACCGTTCATTTAATTGAGTAAAGTCAGCGTAAGAACCGGGCTAATTCTCAGACGGTATAGTTCAGTCCAAGGCGTCCGCCGTCCACATAGATGGTTTCACCCGTAATATAGCTGGCCTTGTCAGAGCATAGAAATGCAACGACATCACCAATCTCGCGTGCCGTACCCGGGCGTTTCAATGGTGTGCGAGACATAGCGGTTTTCATGGCCTCGGGGTTGGCATTTACGCCTGCCATCATCTCGGTGTCGATTGATCCAGGCCCCACCGCATTGACCCGGATATTGTGCGGCGCCAGCGCCAATGCTGCGACTTTGGTCAACTGCATTACCCCACCCTTGGACGCACAATAGGCCGGGATTGCGGGGATCGCGACCTGTGCATTGATCGACGACATGTTGACGATCGCGCCCTCCAGACCATGCTCGATCATGGCTTTGCCTGCGCGTTGCGTCGCAACGAATACGCCGCGCAAATTGATGTCGATCACGCGGTCGAAGGTCTTCAGATCATAGGACAGGAAGTCTCCGGCTGCGGCGATGCCCGCGTTGTTGACCAGCGCAGAAACGGGACCGTGCTCGGCTTCGATTTTGTCGAACATAGCGAGCACCTGTTCAGCGTCGCCCATATCACAGACCAAGCCAGCGACCGCGCCGATTTTTTCTGCGGCTGCAACCACTTCGTCGGCTTTGATGTCGGCCAAGATCACGCGAAACCCGATTTCCATCAGCGCTTCTGCCGAGGCATACCCGATACCTTGTGCGCCGCCAGTGACGAGTGCGAAGGGAGTATCAGTCATTGTGGTATCCTTTTTCTAAAGCATGTCGGGTTAGAGAAGATAAACCGCGCTTTTCGACGTGTTGCAAGGGCGGGGTTGCGCCGTGTTCATCGGATCAAAATCGCCCGGAAATCATTGACGTTTGTGCCGGTGGGACCCGGCGCGAAAATGTCATCTATACTGTCAAATGCACCCCATGCGTCATGCGCTGAAAGAAGGGCTGCAGGATCATGACCGCTAGCACGAATGCGACTCCAGGTGGTGCCGTCCGCGAAAGCGCCAGCATTATCTTCGGACCCATCAATACCGTCAGTATCAGCGGCAAGTGCCGTGATGTTCTGGCCTTGGATGCCGTTTGCCAAAGCCAGCAGAAATTCAGTATTGCGCCCGCCGCGTCCACCCGCGTTTCGAATCGTAACGGTGGTTTCCCCGCCTGACAGAATGACAACGGGTGGAGCAAACGGACGGCTGCGCTGTCGCACTTCGCGCGCAATGGCCGCGTGCACCTGGCCGACATCTCGCGCTTCGCCTTCAATGGCATCGGACAGAATGACGGGAGGGATGTTCTCGGACGAGGCCAGTCGCGCCGCCGCTTCAAGCGACAAGGACGCGGAGGCAATGACATGCACCTCGTTGTTCATAAACACTGCGTCATCAGGGAGCGGAGGATGACCCTTGTCAGACGCAAGTTGATCACGGATCTTTTCCGGTAACACGATGCCGTAGGCTGCAATTTGGTTGAGCGCATCTACACGCGTGACATCATCGGGAACGGTTGGTCCTGACGCGACCTGGGCCGGGTCATCACCTGGGACGTCAGACACAACGAGACTGACAACACGCGCAGGATGTGCAGCCGCGGCAAGGCGGCCGCCTTTGATCGTACTGACTTGTTTGCGGATGGCGTTCATCACTGAGATCGGAGCACCAGATGTGAGGAGACACTCGTTGAGCGCCGCCTCGTCTGCCAGTGTTAACCCCGGCGGCGGGGCAGGTAGGAGGGCAGAGCCACCTCCGCAAATCAGCGCAACAACCAAATCGTCCGGGCCAAGACCCGCAACCGCCTCAAAAAGCGCCTGCGTTGCTTTTGCGCCCGCCTCGTCGGGGACCGGATGCGAGGCTTCCATGATCCGGATTGACTTGGTGGGCGCAGCATACCCATAGCGCGTGACGACGACGCCTTCGACGGGCGTCGGCCACAGATCCTCGAACGCCGCGGCCATTTGTGCCGCGCCTTTACCTGCTCCGATCACAATGGTTCGGCCCTTTGGCGGTTTGGGCAGAGCAGAAGCCAGTGCAAGCCTTGGATCCGCAGCGGCGACGGCGGCATCAAAAAGTCTGGTCAGAAATGCCTTATCATCTTCGACTGTCATTTGCCGGACTCGCTTTTCTCAACAGGTCCGCCTTGCGCTTCCCAAGTCGAAAACCCCTCTCTCAGATGTGCAGCTTTGAATCCCATATCCTGCAACGTTGCCACGCTTAGCGCCGAGCGCCAGCCACTTGCACAATGGAAGACAAAGGTTCTGTCCTCACCAAATATCGGCTTGTAGTAAGGGCTTGCGGGATCGACCCAAAACTCAAGCATACCTCGGGGAGCGTGAAAGCTGCCGGGGATGAAGCCGCTGCGCTGACGCTCGCGGATGTCTCGGATATCGACGACGACAAGGTCCGGATCGTCGAGTTTCTGGATCAGATCTTGTGTTTCGATTTCTTCAATGCGGGAACGCGCCTGGGTCACAAGATCGGCGGATGGTTTTGCGAGCTTTTCCATAGTGCGCTTTCTTGTAGTGGTGTCGGCTTTAACTGATCGCATGGTGTGCAGGTGGGTGCAAAGCTTCTAGATCAAAGATGTCATCCAGCTGAGCGTTGCATCCGTGGGGCCGTTTGGTTTGTATTCGGCCCCGAGCGGTTTCGACCACCCTGACGCGTCGATTTCATTGAAAACGAAAGCGTAGTTGATCTCGCCCTGATCTGGTGCGCCACGGGTTGGAACCGAGGCAAACTGGACATGTCCAATAACCGATTGAAGGGCTTTGAAACGCGTGATGATATCCCCTTCATTTCGCCCGATATGATAGCAATCGAACATCAGCTTCAGATTTGAGGCGTTGACCTCGTTCATTATGGCAACCGCCTGATTGGTGGTGCGCAGGAAGTAATCTGGCGCATCATTGCGGTTCAGGGGCTCAATCAAAATGGTGATGTTCTTTCCTGCGGCTTCGGCGCAGGCGTAGGTGAGATTGTCGATGAAGGTCGCATGCGCCGCCGCGTTGTGCGTGTTGCCGGCCATAACGTGGACAGACGAGGCGCTGATGGATTCGGCATAGGCCAGAGCCTGATCAATCGCGGCACGGGCTTCACTCTCGCGTCCGGGAAGCGCCGAGAGTCCGTTTTCCCCACCCGCGACGTCGCCGCGCAGAGTGTTCAATCCAAGCATTGAAAGTCCGGCTTCGCTCAAGGCCGCTGCAACGTCCTTAGCTGGAGTCTCGTAAGGCCAGTGACACTCGACAGCAACAAAGCCAGCGGCGTGGGCGGCGTGAATCGCGTCAGGCAAGGACCTATCGGTCCAAAGAAATCCGAGATTTGCTGAAAAGTCTGGCATCGCGGGGGCGCTCCGGTTTGTTGCGTGATTTGATGCGCGTCGAGTGAAGGCAACTAGGGCATGCGCGCGTTTATGTGTTAGCTGATGTCTGGCAAAGCTTGGGCAGTGTATTCCAGTGAGATTTCTGCTGCGGTCTCGGGGTCCGTCATTGATGCCCGGAAATCGGCAGCTGCGCGTACCCCCCCAATCGCGGCAAAGGTACCGCATAACATGGCTGCGCCATCTTGCAGACCTGTTGCTGTGATTAACTCTCTCAAAGGTCGGATCTGGCCGATGGTCCCATCTTGATAGAGGGTCCAGTCTTCGTTTTCCCTTATCCATGATTTAATCCGGATACGTTCCAACCGATTTTCAACCGAGCTTAAATCCCACAGAGTTGTGGCACAGGGTTTCGCACAGATTTGCTTGGATGCCGCGACGGACGTCGTTTCAAGTTGGCGATCGGTATGATCTGAGGCAAGCCCAAGCCAAAGCTTGCCCCTGTGCCTGAGGACCAAAGGCTCTGCTTCGCCAGATGATGCATCGCCGAGAACCTCGATTTGGGGGGCGACGGTCAGATGGCTGTTTGAAACGCGATAGAAAAGTGGGACCTTGGACGGCGGTGCAACACCGATGGCGGCCAGTTCGTCGATGTGGTGGCGCACTGCTTTTTCATCGCGGCCGGTCCAGCCAGCAACGATCACTTGCCGACACTCGAAATCGATTGGTCCATTTTCGGTATTGAATTGCATTGCGTGGTCCTCAAACGTGGGTGCACGGGCGAACCTGAGCAGAAGTGCGGTGACTGTCCAGCCCAATTGCCCGGACGGGCGGGAGCATTGAAATGACTTTCGAGCAATTGAAGACGTTTTATTGGGTCGCGCGGCTGGGCGGATTTAGACGCGCGTCCGAGCATCTGAGCCTGTCGCAGCCTGCGGTTTCGACGCGTGTGAGCACTTTGGAGGCAGAATTGGGTGTCGCGTTGTTTGAGCGGACAGCAAAGGGTGCAGGGTTGACCAAGTCGGGGACGATGCTTTTGGGGTATGCCGAGCAAATGCTCTTCGTGGAGGAAGAGATCGCCAAACGTGTGGCGAACCCTTCGGAAGCTGAAGGTCTTTTTCGGATCGGGTCTTCGGAGACGATCGCGCAGGCGTGGTTGCCAGATTTTCTGAAAGCTTTCAGTGCAGAATACCCGCGTGTGAATATTGATCTGACTGTCGATATCTCGGGGAATTTGCGTAACAGCCTTTTGCAACAGGACATCGACCTGGCGTTTCTTATGGGGCCGGTGTCCGAGTTCACTGTCGAGAACGTGGAGTTACCGAAGTTTGATTTGCATTGGTATAAAGCGAAAGGCAGCGGCGAGGTCGATCTTCGGACAATCCCCGTGATCTCCTACGCTGCAAAAACAAGGCCCTATCGTGAACTCATGGCAGCACTTTCAAGCCGCGTCGGTCCGAACGTGCGTGTTTATTCCTCGGCGTCCCTGTCGGCGAGCTTGCAGATGATTGCTGCGGGGATCGCGGTTGGACCATACCCACGCGCGCTTGCGTCAGGGTTATTGTCACTAGGACGGATTGAGGAATTCGATCCGGGTTTTCAGCCGAGCCCCTTGGCGTTTACAGCTTCCTATCTCGGCGAGCCACGAAGCGTTTTGGCAGAGCGGGGGGCCGAGATTGCACAAAGCATTGCTCAAGTGTGGCGGAGCGCCGATGACACGTAGATATATTCAAATTTTCTATCGTTATTGATCAAAAATGATAATTTGAGATAATCTTGAAGGCATGCAATCTTTTGCTGACGTGAGTGGAAGGTGTGGGCATGTCTTCGGACAAGGCGAATTATCAAGGTCAGCGTGCTCTTTCGGCACGTCAGGCG
Source organism: Boseongicola sp. (assembly GCA_013042105.1). Classification (GTDB taxonomy): domain Bacteria; phylum Pseudomonadota; class Alphaproteobacteria; order Rhodobacterales; family Rhodobacteraceae; genus Boseongicola. Next base: position 9,606 of record JABDQU010000294.1, on the reverse strand, counting down.
CGAATGGAGATTCGCGCCGGGCGGTATGACCGACACACCGCAGGACTGGCGGCCGGGAAACTGCAGTGCAATCTGGCGATTTTGCCGGAAGTCTATGCGCTCGACTTTCTACGGTTTTGTCAGCGAAACCCAAAACCTTGCCCGGTTGTCGGCGTCAGCGACACAGGTGATCCCTACATGCGCACGCTTGGCGAGGACATTGATATTCGCAGCGATGTGCCGCGTTATCGAGTGTTTCGCGACGGCGCATTTACAGAGGAAGTGACGGACATCTCGTCGCTTTGGCGCGATGATCTGGTGACAGTGGCCTTGGGGTGTTCCTTTACTTTTGAGAATGCTTTTATCGCCAACGGCATCCCGGTTCGTCATATCGAGCAGGACAAGACCGTGCCCATGTTCAAGACCAGTATTGCGCTTACCCCAGCCGGTGTCTTTTCCGGAGAGATGGTCGCTACGATGCGGCCCATCCACAAGGATCGCGTTGACGACGCGTTCCGGATCAGCGGCGCATTCCCACACGCGCATGGCGCCCCGATAGCCATGGGCGCGCCGGACACGATTGGGATCGCTGATCTTGACGCCCCGGATTGGGGCGATCCCGTGCCGGTCAAGACTGACGAAATACCGGTTTACTGGGCTTGCGGTGTGACACCGCAAAACGTGCTGATGAACGCGCGTTTGCCCTTTTGCATCACGCACGCCCCCGGTCACATGTTGATCGCGGATGTGTCTGAGACTTTAGAAATTCAAACAGAAAACCAAACACAACATGGAGAGTAACATGCGTAATTCGCTTACACTACTTGCGGCGTCGATGACGTTGGCAACGCCCGCAATGGCCGAAAACCTGGCCGTTGTCGGTAGCTGGTCGGGACTGCCTTTGCACAAGCAATATGAAGCACCATTTTGGGGCGAGACCCTGCCGGCCGCTTCCGGTGGCGACATCACTATTGAACTTACAACGCACAACCAAATGGGCCTCGGCCTTGGCGACATTTATCCGCTTTTGGGTCAGGGTGTATATGATGTAGCGATGACCGTTGCCGACTATGCCGTCGCCGATGCGCCAGAGCTTGAGGGGCTGGATGTCCCACTTATCGCGCTGAGTGCAGATGAAGCACGCGCAATGGTCGATGCTGCGCGTCCGATGGTTGCCGATATTTACCGTGACCGTTTCAACAGCCATGTGCTGGCGATTGCGCCCTACCCGCCACAGGTTGTGTTTTGCAACGCAGATATCGCGGGCTTGGACGACCTTCAGGGTCTGAAAGTGCGCGCCTCGGGCCGCATGACTGCCAAGCTGCTTGAAGCACTTGGCGCCGAAGGTGTGAATGTGTCGTTCTCGGAGGTGCCGGGCGCCCTGCAAAAAGGCGTTGTTGACTGCGCAGTGACCGGCGCAGGTTCGGGTTATTCCGCTGGATGGTGGGAAGTATCGACACACCTGATGCCGTTGCCGTTGGGCGGCTGGGACCCTGTTGTCACAGCCATGAACCTCGACAAATGGAATAGCCTCAGTTCCGAGACACAAGACCTGATTCAGGCGCAAGTCACCGCGGAATTTGAAGGGCCAGCGTGGGCCAGCGCACAAAACGCTCTGGTCAATGATATCGCGTGTCTGACAGGAAATGGCGACTGCCCGGCGGGCGATGCGCGCTCGATGGCTCTGGTCGAAGCTTCCGATGCTGACTTTGAGAAAGCACGCGGCATTCTTGTGAGTGAAGTTCTGCCTGAATGGGCTGAGCGCGCAGGTGGCGACTGGGCCGAGCGTTGGAACGCTTCTGTCGGTCAGGTTGTTGGCGTAACCATCAACTAACGCGCCAAAACACCAAAGAGGATCCAAGCAAATGAAACTACTGGGAACACTCAGGACGATCAACAGAGGGGTGGCCGCGCTTGTCGGAGTGATGCTGCTGCTCTGCGCAGCGTTCGTCCTGCTGGACATCGTTTTCAGGCAGCTTGGGTCCTCATTCGGCGGCACCGACGAGATCAGCGGTTACGTCATGGCAATCGCGACCTCCTGGGGCATGGCCTATACCATGCTGGAACTTGGACATGTGCGTATCGACCTGCTTCGCAGCCGAGCCGCACCTTTTGGGCGGTGCCTTTTCGATTTGTTTTCGATGACGGTGCTTAGCGGCACAGTCGTGTTGATTGCTTACAAGTGCTGGCCGGTGCTTGAGCGGTCCATCAAAAACAATTCCAACGCAAACACACCTTTGGAGACACCATTGGCGTTAGTCCAAGCGCCTTGGTTCGCCGGCTGGCTATGGTTTGCGCTCATGGCATGTTTGACGACTTTGATAGCGCTTCGAATGATCCTTAAGGGCGAGTTCTCCCAAAGCGAGGCGGCAATTGGTGCCTTTGGTGAAGCGGAGTCGCTGCAATGATCACTTACGTCGCCGTCGGACTCTTGGCCCTTCTTAGCATGTCGATTCCGGTCGGGGTTGTCCTGTTTCTCCTTGGATTTGGCATCGACTGGTTCTTCTCCAGCTTCCCTCTGATCCGCGGCCTCGGGAACATGGTTTGGTCCGCATCGAACAGCGCGACTTTGATCGCGATCCCGTTCTTTGTATTGCTTGGCGAAATCCTCGTTCGAAGTGGTGTGGCCGCGCGCACTTATGCCGCTCTAGATCGATGGGTTTCTTGGCTGCCAGGCGGATTGGTCCACGCCAATGTCGCCACGGCTACGATGTTCTCGGCCACCTCGGGGTCATCGGTCGCGACAGCCGCTACAGTTGCTACTGTCGCAATGCCGCAAGCCGAAAAACTGGGCTATGATCCGAAGTTGTTTTCTGGCGCGATTGCGGCGGGTGGGACGCTGGGCATCATGATCCCACCATCGATTAATCTGATCGTCTATGGGTTCCTAACACAGACCTCGATACCGCAGCTTTTCCTCGCGGGCCTCATTCCCGGTATCGGGCTGGCTCTGGCGTTTATGCTTATGGTGGCAATCCTGTGCACGTTGAAGCCCAGCCTAGGTGGCGAGCGACGCGTATTCCCTTTGGCGGACATGATGCGTGCCCTTGTCCACCTGCTGCCCATCATTCTGCTTTTTTCGATGATTATCGGATCGATCTACAACGGATGGGCAACACCCACGGAAGCCGCGGCTGTCGGTGTTGCAGGTGCCTTTGTTATTGCCGGAGCGTTTGGTGGACTGTCTTTTTCAATGCTCGTCGAAAGCATTTACGGAACCGTCAAAATCACGTCTATGATTATGCTTGTCGTGATTGGTGCGTCCTTCCTGAACTTCACACTCGCCTCTGCTGGCTTGGGACAAGAGCTGGATTCGTTCCTTACAGGCCTTGGACTTTCACCGTTCGGGTTCATACTGGTCGTTGTCGTGATGTATATCGTGCTGGGGTTTTTTATCGAAACTCTGTCTTTGATGGTCGTCACAATCCCGATTATCGTGCCACTTGTCATTGAGCAGGGATACGATCCAATCTGGTTCGGCATCCTGATGATTGTCTTGATCGAGATGGCCTTGATTACGCCGCCCGTCGGGCTGAACCTCTACGTAGTGCAGGGTGCGCGGAAAACTGGGTCAATGTCGGAAGTCATGCTGGGCGCTCTGCCTTTTGCGGCCGTGATGCTGGCGATGGCATTCGCGTTGATCGCCTTTCCGCAGATTGCTTTGTATCTGCCACAAGCGCTGAATTAGCGCGCATATCAAACGTCACTCTGAGAAATTGGCTCAACCGTGATTCAACCCGACAAACCCAACGCATCAGGCTTCCCGCGCATCGTTGATGTCGGACTAAGCGGTATGCTGGTGACCTTTTCTGATGTCTTGACCGATGGCGCCAATGGCGCGGCTTTGGCATTTCGCGCGGCCGTTGAAGACCTCGACCTGAAAGGGGTTTCGGAAACCTCCACGTCTTTGACCTCTGCATTTGTGACCTTTGACCCGCTTGTCTTGGAACGCGAAGCTCTGCGCCGAACACTGAGCGAATTGGTTGAGGACCGGGACTGGTTGACGGCCAAATTGCCGGGCAATCGCGTGCGGTGGATCATCCCGTCGCTTTTTGGCGGTGATGTGACAGGTCCACAATTGGAAGAAGCGGCGCGACTTGCCGATGTCTCGGCGGAGGATGCGATTTTGGAACTTTGCGCAAAGCCATTGCGCGTGATGACGCTTGGTTTTGCGCCGGGGCAACCCTATCTGGGATCGCTACCCGAAAACTGGGCAATCCCGCGGCAAACCGGGCTGACAAAACGCGTGCCAGTCGGCGCAATCACGGTCGCCATACGCCAGATTGTCTTGTTCTCGACCTCGACACCTACGGGTTGGCGGCAGGTTGGAATTTGCGGATTCAAGGCGTTTCGCCGGGAGGCGGAACAACCGTTCGCTTTGCGACCGGGTGACGAGATCCAGTTTCAGCCTGTATTGGAGCAGGAGTACGACGACATTCAAGCACGTGATCAAAGTGGTGATGGTGGCGCGACACACGAGATTTTGGAATGACGTCAGTCTTGTCAGTCTTACGCGCGGGACCGTCTATGACGTTACAGGACCTCGGGCGGCCGGGTTATATGGGCGAAGGTTTGTCTGTCGGAGGCGCCGCGGATCGCACGGCATTTCTAGAAGGTGTGGCGCTGCTTGGTCAGTCGGTTGAATGCGCGGCTATCGAAATGGCTGCATTTGGTGGTGACTTCACGGCATCCACAGACATCCGAATTGCGCTGACGGGCGCTCCAATGGTCGCGGCCTGTGATGGAGAGATTCTAACGTGGAATGCATCGCACATTCTTCAAGCGGGGCAACGCCTGTCGATTGGTGCCGCGACTGCTGGTGTCTACGGCTACCTACATGTGGGAGGGGGACTGGTGACAGATGCTTTCCTGAATAGTCGCTCAACGCATTTGACGGCCGGAATTGGCGCGTTGATTGAAACCGGTGAGAAGTATTCGATTGGTGAGGATCCAAATCGACGCGAAGCAAACAAACTGATCTCCTCTGCCCCGAGATTTGAGGGCGGGACCGTTCGAATACTGCCAAGCGTTCAGACGCGACTGTTCTCAACCGATGTCTTGGAGCGTTTCCAAAAAACGGTTTTCAGTCGCTCACCCCGCGCAAACAGGCAAGGTCTGGAACTCTTGTTTGAGGGTGACCCCTTTTCCACTAAGGACCAGTTGACCATTCTGTCTGAGCCAATGATCGCTGGCGATATTCAGATGACCGGCGAAGGAAAACCGTTTGTTTTGTTGCCTGAATGCCAGACAACAGGTGGATATCCGCGGATCGGGACAGTGTTACCTGCAGATCTTCCAATAGTCGCCCAAGCGGGTGCGGGGCAGCGTCTTCAGTTTCAATTTATCGATTACGACTCTGCGCTTCGAACGTATCGGACAAAAGATCGCCACCTTTCCGAATTGGCGTCTTCCATATGCCCGCTGCTCCGCGATCCACACGACATGCGCGATCTCTTGGCCTACCAACTTGTCGGCGGTGTTGTGGACGCCTTTGATGTGCCGGACTGACAAAGCACCTGGGTAGCGGATCGGCGAAAGCACCTAGCCTTGTAGCTGCAGGCCCTTTGGTGCTTGTGAGGCGAATGATCCGGCGTTTTCCCAATTTGCGCTTTGATTTGAGACGTCGGCCTTGGGCAACGTGAAGCGCATTATCGTACCGCGCCCAAGTTCAGAGGCACACCAGATGCGGCCACCGTGACGCTGAACGACTTTCTTGCACGTCGCCAAGCCAAGACCTGTGCCTTGCGTGTCTCCGGTTCCGGGAACACGCTTAAAAGGCTCGAATACTCTTTCGAGAAACTTTTCTGGAATTCCGATACCGCGGTCCGCGACCTCGAACACGACCATACCGCAATCGTCCTCCCGGATTGTCAGTGAAATCTGCGGTGTACTATCGCCAGCGTATTTCAGAGCGTTCTCGATTAAGTTTTGCAGGGTCTGGGCGATCTGAGGCGGCTGGCAACGGACGGCAGGCAAGTCAATCGATGCGCTGGTTTCCACCTTTGCTTGGGATTGCGAAAGCTCGAGATCCAAGGTTCGGAGCACCCGCTTCAATAGTAAATCGGGTTGCGCGGTCTCGAAGGCGTCGTCGCGATCAAATCTAATGTGGTCAGAAAGGCTTCGAACCATGTCAGACATCTGCACGGCCGAAGCGCGTAGAACCGCAAGGCCGTGGCGCACCTCATCGGTATCTCCAGCGTTCAAATCCTCCACAATTTGCTCGGTCAAATAAGCGGCCGCACGAATTGGGGCGCGAAAATCATGGACCAAGACTTCGGCAAATGTCGCGAGATCATCGTATTGCTCTTCAAGTCTTGTACGCATCCGGGCCGCCATGACACCCTTTCTCAATGTTCCGATTAGCAATGATGCGTGGATGCTGGATTTGGAGAGATAATCGCTTGCACCTTCTAAGATCGCAGACTTAGCAACGTCTTCGTCACCCTGGCCGGTCATCAGAAATACCGCGGCACGAGGCCATGCTTCACGGCAGGCAGACAAAGCGCTCAAACCCTCAATCATCGGAAGGTGATAATCCAGAAAGATCGCGTCGAAGGCATGGTCTTCAAAACCAAGCGCAGCCTCAGCGGTTTCAACCTCGACAATATTGGGTTCAAGGTCACTGTCGCCGAGAATGCGCCTGAGCAGATTTCTGTCGCCGTGATCATCATCTACTATCAGAACGGACAGACCATGCATCTTTGTGACCTCGCTCAAAATAGACGTGCGGCTCTTTGAGGAAACTGGGTGGATCGCATCAGGGTTTTGCCAACGAAGAGGACTGGTGAGCACTTGCTCCAGTGGTTTTTTCCACCTCAAGCAAGCCGGACACTTCTTCGAGAAAGGTATAGATTTGTCCGCATGATTTTTCCAAGCCATGGAGGCTGGTGTTGACGTTTGTGCTGAAGGTATGCGCGGACCGCAGGGTGCGAACATGTCGCAAGGTCGCCGCAAGGACACCGCGAATCTCGGGCCCGCATGTCTTCGCGATACGTGCCACTGAAACGCGTAGCGCGTGCTGCGAGGAGTGGGACTCTTCAACGCGGAAATCAAAATACGTCGCTCGAACGCGGAAATTATCGATTTGCGAATAGAATCTACACTGAGTTCCTCTTTCGTAAGGTAGTCGGCGCAGCCAGCCCGCATCGCTTCGACGGCAATATCATAACGGTCGATACTGGTGATCATGATCGGAATTGCGTTCACCTGATCTTCCTGCGCCTGCAGCAATTGCAGAGCATCCAGCCCCGTGTCCATCGCAAGGTGGTAATCAAGGAAGACGAGATCCATTTTTGTCAAATTGATACACTCACGAAAGCTCGCCAGATCGTGCGCCTCATGAAGTTCGAAATCGAGACCCGCTTTGCGGCAGAGCCGACGAACGCGCATGCGATCCGCTTCGAGATCGTCAAGTATCAAGACATCCAAAACCGCCTTGTCATCGCTTTTGGCCACCTCAAGTGGTTCTGGAAGAGTATTGCTAAGCATTTGTTCAAAGCTCCGTTTATAGTGCGGTCGATTGGTAGCCGGGTTCTCACCAACGCCACTTTCGCAAATGCCAAAGTCGTGTTTACGGAGATATGGAGAACGCTTTAAAGAAGACTTAAAACCCGGGCGCTCCTCCACGCCGTTTAGTTCAAGTTGTATTCATCTGCAAAAGTTGCTGCCTAGTTCACCATCGTGAACCCATCACAGTCGAATAGATCACGCAAAACCGTGAAACCCAGTGAGACAAGCGGCTAAACAGGCGTTTGACGTTAAGTTTTATTCGACAACTGTGCCCGAAAGCTCCATTTGAAATGGAATGACAGGTTGGGGAGGCCATCATGACAGACACTGACCGTCCTTGGACGGCGTTTTACGGACCCGATGTGCGTCCCGAAATCGAGACCGCGCCTTATCGCACTATTGGCGATCTTATCCGCTCGGTCGCCGAAACCTATGGCAAGGCGCCAGCGTTCACGACCTGCCTTTATAACGGTATGAACGGGACGCTGAGTTTTTCGCAAGTGGATGAGATGTCAGATGCTTTTGCGGTCTACTTGCGCGAAGTGGCCGGACTGAAACGCGGTGACCGAGTTGCGGTGCAAATGCCGAACTGTCTGAGCTACCCCGTTGCGGCTTTCGGCGTGCTTAAAGCCGGATGTGTGCTGGTCAATGTGAACCCGCTCTATACTGCCGATGAAATGGCCAAACAGTTTGTTGATGCAAAACCACATGCCCTTGTGATTGTGGATATGTTCGCAGACAAAATCCCGGAAGCGACCAAGGGTCATCCGATCCCAAACGTCATTGTCACGCGGATCGCTGAGTTCCTGCCGAGAATGCCACGCGGAATTGTCGGGTTGGTGCAAAAGCACTGGGACCGTTCAGTGCAACCGATAGAGATTGCACACATCCGACTGCCTGAAGCATTGGAAGTGGGCCGTTTGCGACGTGGCGAGCAAAAGATCGAGGTCGATGCCTATTTTCAGGATGTATCACCTGATGATGTGGCCTGTCTTCAGTATACAGGTGGCACAACCGGTGTGGCGAAGGGCGCGATGCTGACCCATGCAAACCTGATTATGAACATGCAGCAGACGATGGAGATGATCTCGACCTTCAAGAAAGGTGAAGAGGTGGCTTTGACCGCTCTGCCGCTTTATCACATCTTCGCTTTTACCGTGAATTTGCTGGGGTTCTATTGGCTCGGTGCGCGCAATGTGCTGATCCCTAATCCGCGGCCCTTGTCCAACGTGAAACGGGCTTTTGAAAACTATAAGATAACCTGGATGAGCGGCGTGAACACGCTGTTCAATGGTCTTTGTAACGAGGTCTGGTTCACGGACAGCCCACCCAAGCATCTGAAGTTCGCTTCGGCTGGCGGGATGGCGCTGCAAACGGTCGTTGCCCGGAAATGGGAAGAGATAACGGGCAAACCGGTCCTTCAGGGCTATGGACTGACTGAAACCTCGCCGATTTTGACGTTCAACCCATTGGGCAAGATTCGCGAAGGCACTATCGGTATTCCTCTGCCATCAACTGACGTGATTTGCTTGGATGACGCAGGCGCGCCTGTGGCCGCAGGTGAGCGTGGCGAGATCGCGGCCAAGGGGCCGCAGATCATGGCCGGGTATTGGAACAAGCCCGAAGAAACCGCGAATGTCATGCGTGATGGCTGGTTCTTGACCGGGGATATCGGTGTGATGGATCCGGACGGATATATCTCTATCGTCGACCGCAAGAAGGACATGGTCGTCGTTTCAGGGTTCAACGTTTACCCGAATGAGATTGAGGACTGCCTGGCCACCCATCCTGGTATTCTGGAGAGTGCCGTCATTGGTGTGGCGGACGAGGCAACCGGCGAGGCGGTTAAAGCCTTTGTTGTGAAGCGTGACCAAAGCCTGAGCGAAGCAGATATCCGTGCGCACTGCAAAGCGCATCTGACTGGCTATAAGGTCCCCAAGAAGGTCGCATTCCGTGACGATCTTCCGAAATCGAACGTCGGAAAGATACTGCGCAAGGATTTGCGTGCTGAAGACGCAACCCAACACGCAGCGGAGTAATCAGCATGGTCGGTCCTTTAGAGCAGGCAATTCTGGCATTGATGATCTTTGTGATCATGCTTGGCATGGGTGCATCCCT
>JABDQU010000286.1 GCA_013042105.1 Boseongicola sp. | reverse complement strand
ATCACGGCCGAGAAGGCGGCGATGCCGGTCAGGATCCCGCGAACGCACATACGGTAGGGGCTGAAGCCATTTTTCAGCCAACGCGCGGCGAGGGCGAAGCCGACAAGGGCTCCGGTGGACCAAAGGGCGGTCAAAATAGTCGTAGCGCTAACGGAAAGGCCGAGGATTTCGCCGCCGTAGGGTTCGAGAAGAACGTCCTGCATGTTGAAGGCCATGGTGCCGAGGAAGACCACAGCCAAAAGGCGACCCGCGTCGCCACCGCTTGTGTAGTCGGCCCATGCATCCGCGAACCTCGGACGCGGCTGAGCGCGTTCTTCGCGGCTCATAGGGCGGATGCTTTCCTGCTTCCAGAGCGCGATGAGGTTCAAGAGGATCGTGACGACGGCGGTGCCTTGCACAACTTGAATGAGGCGCAGGTTTGAAAAGTCTTTCAGGAGGTAGCCGACGATGAGTGCCGAAATTCCCATTCCAATCAAGAACATAACATAGAGAAGCGCCACAACGCGCGGGCGGGTGTCGTCCGTTGCGCGATCAGACGCGAGCGCCAGGCCGGCGGTTTGCGTCATGTGAAGGCCAAGGCCTGTGAGCAGGAATGCGAGGCCTGCGCCAAGTTCTCCGGCGAAGCTCGGACCCAGCGTTTGCGAGCCGCCGAGGATCAAAAGTGCGAATGGCATGATGGCGAGGCCGCCGAACTGCCAGAGCGTGCCGAACCAAAGATATGGAATACGTTTCCAGCCGATGGCGCTTTTGTGTGTATCGGACCGGAAGCCAAGAATGGCTCGGAATGGGGCGACGAGGACGGGCAGGGCGATCATGATCGCGACGATCATCGCCGGGACGGATAATTCGACGATCATCACGCGGTTGAGCGTTCCCAGCAGCATGACCGAGGCCATACCGACCGAGATTTGGAAGAGCGACAGACGCAAAAGCTGCCCGAGGGGCAGATCTTCGCTGGCCGCGTCCGCGAAAGGCAGGAAGCGGGTCGACAGGTTCTTCACAACGCTGCGCGGGATGATCATGCACGCGCCTCCGTTGCCTGGCTGATGTAAAAGCCGCGAGAGATCGTACCGACTTCGCGCAGGAGGGTTTTGTTGCCTGAAATGCGCAGTTCGTTGGCGATAGTCGCGGTCTTGTGCGGCTGGATCGCAGGCGAGCGGTCGCTTTTTGGGAAGACTTTGCCCGCCCACCACATCGCTGTCAGCATTGGTGTCTTTGGCGCGATGGTGAAGACAACGGGGCCGTTCGTACGCGCCGTCAGACCGGCGATGGCCACCGCGATATCGGGCGCGGTGTAGTGAATGAGACTGTCCATCGCGATGACGGCGTCGAAATGCCCGTGCTTTGCGTCCAGCATGTCGCCCGCGCTGTAAGAAATGCGGCGGTTGAGGTGTTCGGGCGTGCGTTTTTGCGCGACTTCGATGAGAGATGGGGAGATATCGACGGCAACGACATCTGCGCCGCGCATGGCCAGTTCCATCGCCATTTGGCCGGGGCCACAGCCTGCGTCCAGCACTCGTGCGCCAGTCAGGTCGGCGGGCAAGGTAGAGAGCATCGTCTCGCGCATCGCGTCGCGTCCTTCGCGCACGGTTTGACGGATCTTGCTGACCGGCGCGTCGGAGGTCAGCGCCTCCCACGTGCGGGACGCGGTCCGGTCAAAATACGTCTCAAGACGTTGGCGGGTGGCCTCGTAGGACATCAATCAAACCCCAGAAGTTCAAAGATCTCACGATCAGGGAGCGAGGAGGGGGTCAGCGGGTCTTCACCGACGGAATTCCAAAGCTTTTCGGCGAGGCTGACGTATTCGGCGCGACCGATGAGGATGTCGTCCTCGTCGGGCATCTCGAACAGTGTCTTTTTCTTGAGGCGAGAGCGTCGGATCGCGTCGAAATCGGGCATATGGGCGATGCGCTTGAAACCGACGGTGTCGCAGTAGCGATCAACTTCGTCTGTGTCCTTCGAACGGTTGGCCACGCATCCGGCGAGGCGGACACCGTAGTTCTTTGATTTGGCTTCAACGGCGGCGATGATGCGGTTCATTGCATAAATGCTGTCGAAATCGTTCGCAGTCACGACCACGGCGCGATCAGCGTGCTGCAATGGCGCGGCAAAGCCACCGCAAACCACGTCACCGAGCACGTCGAAGATCACAACGTCTGTGTCTTCAAGCATGTGGTGTTGTTTTAAGAGCTTCACTGTCTGGCCGACGACGTAACCACCGCAGCCAGTGCCCGCAGGGGGGCCACCGGCTTCGACGCATTGCACGCCGCCCCAGCCTTCGAACATGAAGTCTTCTGGGCGAAGTTCCTCGGCGTGGAAATCGACTTCTTTCAGGATGTCGATAACAGTTGGCACGAGCGAGCCGGTCAATGTGAAGGTGCTGTCATGTTTGGGATCGCAGCCGATCTGCAAAACGCGCTTGCCCATCGAGGCGAAAGCCGCAGAAAGGTTCGAGCTGGTGGTCGATTTGCCGATCCCGCCCTTGCCGTAAACGGAAAACACCTTCGCGCCTTCGATTTTCATCGAGTCGTCCTGGTGGACTTGAACGGACCCTTCACCATCTTCGCCGCGCCGCATTCCGGCGGCGGCTTTGAGGCGAGGGACGTCTATTTCATCTCTTGGGCTCATGTTTTCTCCAAACGCGGCTTACTCCGCCGCTATCCCTTCCATCCGATCTTCAAGGTCGTCCGCAGCCCCTTGCAGGGCCGCCAGAGTCTCATCGTCGGGTTGCCAGTAATTCCGCTCGCTCGCTTCGAGGAGGCGGTTCGCCATGCGCACGCTTGCCCGCGGATTGAGGTCCGCAAGGCGCTTGCGCATGTCTTCGTCCAGAACAAAAGTTTCGCTGATGCGCTGATAGACCCAATCGTCCACAGCGCCTGTCGTGGCCGACCAACCCATCGTGTTGGTCACATGCGCCTCGATCTGACGGACGCCTTCGTGGCCATGTTTCAGCAGGCTTTCGTAGAATTTCGGGTTCAGACTGCGCGAGCGGGTCTCGAGCGCGATCTGATCTTTAAGAGTGCGGACCTTGCCGGTCCCGCGCGTTTGGTCGCCGATGTAGACGGGAGCCTCGGTGCCACGCGCGCGTTTCACCGCACGTGATATGCCGCCGAGCGTGTCGAAGTAGTGATCGACGGAAGTGACACCCAGCTCGACACTTTCGAGGTTCTGGTAGGCAACCTCGACGTCCTTCAGTGTTTGCTGAAGGAGGGCTGCGTTCTTGGATGACTTGCCGTCGCGCGAATAGGCGAAGCTTTTGCGGCTTTCGTAGGCGTCGGCCAGTTCGTCTTCGTCGCCAAAGGCTGAGCTGTCGACGAGCGTATTCACGTTGGAGCCGTAGGCGCCTTGGGCATTCGAGAAGACGCGGAGCGCGGCGGTTTCCATATCGCAGTCCATTTTCTCGGCATAGGCGAGGGCATGGGCGCGGATGAAGTTTTGTGCGAGGGGCTCGTCAGCTGTGGCGGCTTTCCAGGCTGCTTCGGCCAGCATACGGGTTTGAAGTGGCAGGAGGTCGCGGAAGATGCCGGAGAGGGTCATTACGACGTCAATGCGGGGGCGGCCGAGCTCTTCGAGAGAGATCAGATCTGCGCCAGAGAGGCGGCCAAAGCTGTCGAACCGCGGAACTGCGCCCATAAGCGCAAGGGCCTGGGCAATCGGGCCGCCGTCGGTTTTGATATTGTCGGACCCCCAAAGCACCAGCGCCACGGAGCGCGGCAGGCTGTCATGGGCGGCGAGCAGGCGGTCGGCTTGAGCACGGCCATCGGCAAGGGCGAAAGCAGTTGGCATACGGAAGGGATCGAAGGCGTGGATATTGCGCCCTGTGGGTAGGATCTCGGGCGACCGGATGAGGTCGCCGCCGGGGACAGGCGGGATAAAGTGCGCTGAGAGCGCGTTCATCAGGCCGGTGAGTTCGCTGTCTTGAGCGAGGGCCTCGGCGGCGCGCGTGCGGGTGTCTTCCGTCTGGTCGGCGAGGCTATCGAGGTGCAACGCGATTTCGTCATCGGATTTGGGTTTGCCGACGATGTGGAGACCATCAGGGATCAGCGCATCTTCGGTTTCGAGCAGTTGCAGCCAGAGTGTTTCGGGATCGGAGCCATCGAGATCAACCGCCTGGGCCTGATCCTTGATCAGAGCGGCGAGGTCATCGCGGTCAGCCGCGTCAGGCGCCAGCCCGCGCCAGCGCTGAAGGCTGTCTTTCAGCTCCAAAAGGCCTTTGTAGAGACCCGATGCCGCGAGAGGCGGGGTGAGATGCGTGATTGTGACGGCGTTTGAGCGACGCTTGGCAAGTGTCGCTTCGGATGGGTTGTTCGAGGCGTAGAGATAGACGTTGGGCATCTCGCCGATGAGGCGGTCGGGCCAGTCTTTTGCGCCCATACCGGCCTGTTTGCCTGGCATAAATTCAAGCGCGCCGTGCATTCCGAAGTGAAGAAGGGCATCGGCTTGATAGGTATTCTTCAGCCACAAATAGAACTGTGAAAACGCGTGAGTTGGTGCGAAGCCCTTTTCGAACAGAAGGCGCATCGGGTCGCCTTCGTAGCCGAAGGTTGGTTGCACGCCAACGAAGACATTTCCGAAGTGCTGGCCGAGGATAAACACACCACGACCGTCGGACTGGATGCGACCTGGAGCAGGCCCCCAGACGTCTTCGATGTCTGCGAGGTAGGGTGTATCGCTGACGATCGTGTCAGCGGAAACGTGATCAGCGACGTTTGCTTCTTGGCCGTAAGTTACTGAATTTCCTTTAAGAACAGCGGTCCGGAGGGCGTCAACGTCTTCGGGGACCTCGACGTTGTAGCCTTCGGATTTCATGCGGTTCAGGGTGTTGAAGAGGCTTTCGAAGACGCTGAGATAGGCGGCTGTTCCAACGGCGCCCGCGTTCGGCGGAAAACCGAAGAGCACGATTCCGACCTTCTTGTCGGCGTTCTTCTTGCGGCGTAGCAACGCGAGGCGTGTGACCTTTTCAACAAGGCTTATGATGCGCTCATTACAAGGTGCGATCTCCTTGGTGGTGCTGAGATTCTTGCAGCCGTGCTGGCAGCCGTTGCATCCATCTTCGCTGTGACGCCCGGCGAACACGGTCGGGTTTGTCGCGCCATCAATCTCGGGGAGGGCGATCAGCATGGTTGTTTCGATCGGACCAAGGCCGCCTTCGGACGACGCCCATTGACCGAGCGTCTGGAACTCGAGCGGATGCGCGGCGATATAAGGCACGTTCAGCGTTGTCAGAGTGTCGATTGCGGCGTTGCTGTCGTTGTAGGCGGGGCCACCAACAAGCGAAAAGCCGGTGAGCGACAAGAGGGCGTCAACCTTTCCGTTGAAATAGGCCTCAATCGCTGGTCGGCCGTCCAGCCCGGCAGCGAAGGCGGGAAGGCAGCGGATACCTTTTGCTTCGAGTGCGCGGATGACTGCGTCATAATGGGCGGTGTCGGAGGCCAAAACGTAAGACCGCATCAACAGGAGGCCGACTGTGGCAATCGGTTTTGCAGGCTTTGGCAGCGCATCCGCGTTGGTCGTGATGCGATCTGCGAGATCAGGGTGGTAGAGGCCGACATCGGGATAATCGATGGGCGCTTTCGCGGCGCTGCCTTCCCAGTCCTGACCCGTTGCGTAGCGCCCTAGCAGAAAGCGGAGCATTTGTTCGACGTTATCGTCCGAACCGCCAAGCCAGTATTGCATGGTGAGGAACCATGCGCGCAGGTCCTGAGCCTTACCGGGGATGAATTTCAGAATACGGGGCAGGCGGCGGAGCAGTTTCATCTGCTTTTCGCCAGAAGCACCCGAAGGCTTGGACGAGCCGCGTAGTTTTTTCATCAAGCGCATCGCCGTTGAGGCGGGCTTGGACATATCGAGGTCGCCCATCTTTGTCATACGGACAATCTGAGCGTCGGCGATCATCCCTACGAAGGCGTCGGCGCGGTCACGAGCGGCTTCGAGGTCGGGAAGGATCGCTTTGATGTGCTCTTCGATAAAGAGGAGGTTTGCGACAACGATATCGGCCTGTTGGACAGCGGCGCGGGCATTTTCCAAGGCGTCGGCGTTCTCGGCCCATTCTGCGGCGGAATGCACGGAGACTGACAGCCCGGGAAACTCAGCCGCCAAACGCGTTTCCACCCGCGCGGCAGGGCCGGCGGCGTGGGCATCGAGGGTGACAATCACCACACGATACGAGGATATCAGGCTGTCATCGCGCAAAGTGGGCTTTCGCTTCGTATAAGGTGTCGATGCTGATCTCGGTGACGCCGCGCTCGGTGGCGAAGGCTTCGGTGTTGCGTTTGGCTTTGCCGCGCACGAAGAACGGGATTTTTTTCAGTTCTTTTTCAGCGTCTTGCAGCCAGACAACGACATCGCTGCCGGATGGTGTGGGTATTTCGGTGACGTCCGGGGTGGCCCCGATTTCGCGGGGTGCGTGGCCGCCGTGGTGCGAGGCACCGGCGTCATCGTGGAATTCGAAGTCTTCGCGGAACATCGTCAGAAGGTGCTCTTCGAGACCCATGACAAGCGGGTGAACCCAAGTGTCGAAGATGACGTTCGCGCCTTCCCATCCGGCTTGCGGAGAATAACGCGCAGGGAAGTCCTGAACATGAACAGGGGCCGAGATGACGGCGCAGGGGATGCCGAGGCGCTTGCCGATGTGGCGTTCCATTTGCGTGCCGAGGATCAATTCGGGTTGCAGGCGTTCGATGGCTTGTTCGACGTCGAGGTAATCGTCGGTGATCAGCGCTTCGACGCCGTAATCTTTGCCAAGCGCGCGGACATCGCGGGCAAATTCGCGGTTGTAACAGCCAAGGCCACAGACCTCGAAGCACATTTCTTCTTTGGCGATGCGGGCGGCGGTTTTGACGTGGGTGCCGTCGCCAAAAACGAAAACACGCTTGCCGGTAAGATAAGTTGAATCGACGGACGCTGAATACCAAGGCTGGCGGAGGCGACTTTCGTCAGATTGAACAGGTTTCCCGGTAATTTCTGCGACTTCGGCGAGGAAGTCACGCGTTGCGCCGACGCCGATGGGAACTGTTTTGGTGAAAGGTTGGTCGAATGTGCGTTCCAGCCAGCGCGCGGCTGCTTCGGCGGTTTCGGGGTAGAGTAGAACGTTGAAATGGGCGGCTGGGAGTTGGGCGATTTCCGTCGGTGAAGAGCCCATGGGCGCCACGACGTTCACGTCGATGCCCATATCGTTGAGGAGCGACGTCACTTCGACGATGTCATCGCGGTGACGGAACCCAAGGCCTGTCGGGCCGAGGATGTTTGCGGTGATGTTTGCGGTTTTCTCGCACGGTTTGGCGAGATGTTTGACGATTTGGAAGAATGTCTCGTCTGCGCCGAAGTTTTCTTTGCGTTGGTAGGACGGCAATTCAAGCGGGATAACCGGGATTGGCAAGTCGAGTGCTGCGGCGAGACCGCCGGGATCGTCTTGAATGAGTTCCGCCGTGCAGGACGCGCCGACGATCAGGGCTTCGGGCTTGTAACGTTCGTAAGCGGCGTTGCAGGCGTCTTTGAATAGTGTCGCGGTGTCGGAGCCGAGGTCGCGGGCCTGGAATGTGGTGAAGGTCACGGGCGGGCGATGGTCGCGGCGTTCGATCATGGTGAAGAGGAGGTCGGCGTATGTGTCGCCCTGTGGCGCGTGCAGAACGAAGTGAACGCCTTCCATGCCGGTTGCGACGCGCATTGCGCCGACATGGGGCGGGCCTTCGTATGTCCAGACGGCGAGCTTCATGCCAACGCTCCGAGCGAGGGGCGCTTCGCCCCCTCGCGCTCCCCAGAGGATATTTCTGGGCCGTTAATATGGCTTGGGTGCTCTGCAAGCATCGCGCGCCGGCGGAGCGGACGGGTGAACAATTCAGCAAGGTCGCCGGCCTGTTCGTAGAAATGGACAGGCGTGAAGACCAGTTCGATGGCCCATTTTGTTGTCAGACCTCTTGCTTCAAGCGGGTTCGCGAGGCCAAGGCCGCAAACGGTCAGGTCAGGTTGGGCTGCGATGGCGCGGTCAAGTTGTTGGTCGACATCCTGACCTTCCGAGATTTGCGGGCCAGTTGCGAGCATCTCAAGATCGGGGCCAACAAGGCCTTTATGCAGAAAGGGCGTGCCAACCTCGACTGCTTCCATGCCGCATTCGCGGGTCAGGAATCGGGCCAGTGGGACCTCGAGCTGACTGTCGGGGAAAAAGAATATACGTTTGTTTTGAAGAACTTCATGGCTGCGGGCAATGGCCTTGCGTGCGCGTGCGCGGGGTGCAGCGGTCACTGTTTCGAACAGGTCTTGATCGACGCCGAACTCGCGGGCGATGGCAGCAAGCCATGCCGTCGTGCCTTCTTCACCAAAGGGGAAGGGCGCAGCGATATGGCGTGCGCCGCGGCGTTCAAGAGCACCGGCGGCGTCGCCCAGAAAAGGCTGTGTAAGAGCAAAAACGGTATTTGGACCAACGCCTGCGATCTCGTCGGCTGTGCGGGATGGCAGAACGCGGACTGTCTCAATCCCAAGGTCGCCGAGAAGTTTCAGAGCCTGATCCTCAACAACATCGGGAAGAGCACCGACTACGAGAAGCTGGCGCTCGGTTGTTTTGGGCATGGCGGGGACGATGGATGCAAGACAGGCGTCTTCGCCTTGGGTAAATGTGGTTTCAATCCCGGACCCGGAGTAGTTCAGAACCTGGGTTTTCCCGAAATACTTTTCGCTCAGACGCTCGGCAGCGCGCTCAAGATCGAGTTTGATGACCTCGGATGGACAGGATCCGACAAGAAACAGCTGCTTAATGTCAGATCTTCTGGACAGTAGGCGCTCAACTTCGCGGTCAAGTTCTTCATTTGCGTCTGCGAGGCCAGCCAAATCCTTCTCTTCGAGAATCGCAGTTCCGAATCGTGGCTCGGCAAAAATCATCACGCCAGCGGCGGACTGAAGAAGGTGCGCGCAGGTGCGCGACCCGACCACCAGAAAGAACGCATCCTGCATCTTGCGATGAAGCCAGATGATACCTGTCAGACCACAGAAAACTTCGTGCTGTCCGCGCTGTTTAAGGACAGGGACATCACGGCATCCATTGCCTTGCGGGAGGGCTGGCATATCGGTCATGCAGTTACCGCCAGTTCACGGCGGGCCAGGCGGAGTTTTCGGATGAATTGCCCGGCATTTATGACGTAGGTCGCGTAGCCTGCGAGCGCGACCATCATCTGCGCGCGCGGCTCCCATGCGCCGAGCGTAATCGCCCACAAATAAAGGGTGTGAAGAGCGATCACGACGAAACTGAAAACGTCTTCCCAAAAGAACGGACGGGCAAAAAGCCACTTCCCGAAGACGACTTTTTCCCAAATCGATCCGGTAACCATAATCGCGTAGAGAACTGCCGTTTTAAGGACCACTGACCACGTCGCAATCACATAGCCTTCGCCGGTCAAAAGGTAGCGAACAACCAGCGCAAGCGAGACGATGAAAACGAGGAATTGCAACGGCGCCAAAAGGCCCTGAACCAGCGTCCACGGCGTTGCATCGCGACGTGCGCGTTCGTCCTCGGTATAAATCCGCGGCGGTGTATTTTGAGCGGCGCTTGAGGCCGTCATCCGCAGTCTCCCCAGTAAGGCTGTCCGAGGTCAGATTAGGCACCGGATGCCAAAAGTGTCAACTAAAACTTACACATTGCAGTTTACAATATTCTAGGAGCTGAATTAGCGAAAAAGTGTAAACCAAGCACGAAATAGCCCAGATTTATATGGTAATTGATAGGTGTTTAGTTTAGTTTACACCTTACGCAGAATTGTCAGTGTCAATTCGCTTTGACATTTCTGATGCGGCATTAGATGCTGTTGACGACTGGAATGCATGAGTCGCCTAGTATATTGCTGGGCCATGCTTTCTGAATCAAATGGAACAGCCGATGACAGACGGCCCCGACAGAGTGCGCAAGGGGCAGAGAGTCGAAGCAGTTGATACGCTCGCGAGTCTTGCCAACGAAGCACTGAAGGTCCTGGCAAAGCAACGTGTCGAAGGATCAATTACGCTCGGCGAAAAGCCGATGGCTTTTCTGCGCCGTTCCATTTTGAAGTTTGACTCGCGGTCAGCGGACATTGTCCAGCGGTTGCGGGATATGCGGTTAAGCGACCACGCTATAATTGATCACTATATTCCGGAAACCGCGCGACGGCTTGGTGCGGATTGGGTTGCGGACCGACTAGGGTTTGCTGATGTGACTATTGGGTCGGCAAAGCTCCAGTCCCTGCTTCGCGAACTGGTTGAAGAAGAGAGCACAAAGAACTTGCGTGCTCGGACGGCCGGAGTGGCGGTGATTGTGATGGCGTCTGACTATCATACACTGGGTGCGATGGTTCTGACGATGCAACTACGGCGTTTGGGGATTTCAACGCGTCTATTAATTGGCGTCGATTTTGAGGAGTCGCTTCCTGCGTTGCGGGCGGACCGGTTTGATGCTGTTTTCATCTCTGCTAGCAGCACAAAAATGCTTTCTGAGTTGCAAGTATTTATTAAAAAGCTACGTAGTGAGGCAGGGCCGGGCACGCCGATTGTTGTTGGCGGTTCGATCCTTGGAACGAACGATGATATAAAGACGCTTACCGGTGCCGACTTTGCGACGACAGATCCAGTGGAAGCGGTTCAGCTATGCCAGCTGAAGATTTCCAAGTCCAACAACGTGAAGGCGGTGTAGGGGATGATAATCATTCTCCGGATCGGTATGCTGTCATGACGTCTCGCGGCACAAAATATTGGAGCAGTGGCTCTATTCCGTTAATCGGACCTGATATGCTTGGCGAGATCATCGCCAAGGCATCAGATATCTCGATTGTTATTTCTGAAGCAGGGACTGTTCTGAGTGTTTTGATAAACCCGGAGCATCAGGGCTTTGGAGAAGTCTCGAATTGGGAAGGGCGCGATATCCGCGATTTCCTGACACCTGAGAGCATCCCGAAGCTTGAGGCTCAGCTTGAGCGCTTCATGGTTGAAGCAGACGACATTCGCGCGATTGAGCTGAACCATTCCGACAGTGATACCTTCGGTTTTCCAGTGCGCTATACTTTTCAGGCCATTGGACCTGACGGTGCCATTTTGATGCTTGGGCGTGATCTACGCCCGATTGCTGAAATGCAGCAGCAGCTGGTTAAGGCTCAGATCGCGCTTGAGCGGGACTATGAAGCCCAGCGGGAATATGACACGCGGTTCCGCGTGCTGATGGATGTGACAAACGAAGCCTTTGTGTTCGTTAGCCAGACAAGCGGGCGCATTGTTGAGATAAATGCAGAAGCGGCGGCGCTTTTTGGTGGGTCAATCGAAGACTTGCGCGGCGCATCTTTCGCGCAGGAGTTTGAGGGGCGCCGAAAGAGCGAAGTTGTTTCAGGACTTGTCTCGATTGCCATATCCGAAGGCCAGCCGCCGCTGGAACTGACCACGCGGCGCGCGCGTCGTTCAGTTCTTGCGAAGCCGACAGCATTTCGTGCCGCCGGCGAGCGAATGTTGATTGTGCGATTGAGTTCGTCTGAAGACGAAGAAGCTGTGGCCGATGATCTGACCGAAAACCTGTCTGCGCTATATCAGGAAGGCGCTGAGGCGATCGTGTTTACTGACGCAGACGGACTTGTGCGCTCGGCGAATGAAAGTTTCCTCAATTTAATTGATGCGCCACATCTTACGCGGATCAAAGGGCGGTCCTTAGGCGACTTCTTTGTGCGTGGGGCGGTTGATCTGAAAGTGCTGGTCGAGAACGCGAAGCGCGTTGGCCAAATGCGGATCTATGCGACAAAACTGGCGTCGGAATACGGTAGTCAAATCGCTGTGGAGATTTCGGCGACCTGGCTGGATGATCAAAGAAATCCGGCGATTGTATTTGTAATCCGTGACACAAGTCGCGCAGAGGCTGTGCGCAAGACCAAGGCTGCGATTAACGACGAAGGTGTGCGCAGCGTGATGGAGCTCGTCGGTTCGGCGTCTTTAAAAGAGATTGTCAGCGAGACGAACGATGTCGTTGAGAAGATGTGTATCGAGACCGCAGTTGAACTGACTCGCAATAACCGCGTTGCGGCGGCTGAAATGCTAGGTCTGAGTCGGCAAAGTCTTTATGTGAAGCTGCGCAAATACGGACTCTTGAACCGAAACGACAGTTAACTGCGGCTGAACGCCTCTCAGGGTGACTGTCAACCTTGCCTTACACTTATTTGTAGTGTCTAGTTGACATATGAGTGTCAGCGAAAACTTACAGATTCCCCAGACTTCAGCGCGCCGCTTTCCCGAGTTGAAAGCGATGGTTGAGTTGTTGAAGCCAATAACCTGGTTTCCACCGATGTGGGCGTATTTGTGCGGGATCGTTTCGGTGGGAGTCTGGCCCGGTGAGAGCTGGGCTTTGGTCATTCTTGGCGTTGTGCTTGCGGGCCCGGTTGTTTGCGGGATGAGTCAGGTCGCGAATGATTGGTGCGACCGTCATGTAGACGCAATCAATGAGCCGGGCCGCCCTATTCCTTCGGGGCGTGTGCCCCCAAATTGGGCTTTGGGATATGCAATTGCGCTGTCGGTGCTGTCGCTTTGGATTGGTTCCTTTCTGGGCCCTTGGGGTCTTGGAGCGACGGTGGTCGCGGTCGTCGCGGCTTGGATTTATTCGGTGGAGCCGATCCGATTGAAGCGGTCAGGCTGGTGGGGGCCGGGTTTGGTTGGCCTGTCATATGAGACGCTGCCGTGGTTCACTGGCGCCGCCGTCTTGAGCGTGGGCGCGCCTTCGTTTCCGGTTGTCGTCGTCGCTGTTCTCTATGGGATCGGCGCACATGGCATCATGACACTCAATGATTTTAAAGCTCTAGAGGGCGATCGGGTGATGGGGATTAAATCACTTCCTGTTTTGGTTGGCCCTGAGGTTGCGGCGAAAATCGCTTGTTTGATGATGGCATTGCCTCAGATGATCGTTATTTCCATGCTCTTGGTGTGGGGCCGTCCTGTTTTCGCAGCCGTTGTGGGTGCAAGCCTGTTGGCGCAGTTCTGGGCCATGCGCGTGATGATGCGTGATCCGAAGGCAAAGGCCCCTTGGTATAATGCAACCGGCGTGACGCTGTATGTGTCCGGCATGATGGTCACGGCGTTTGCGATCCGGACTTTGGAGATCAGCCTATGAGCTTGAGCTGGTTTTCGATTGTTCGGTTGGGTCTTGTGCAAATGGCGCTTGGATCCATCGTTGTTTTGACAACGTCGACTTTGAACCGATTGATGGTTGTTGAACTGGCCCTCCCGGCGGTGCTTCCGGGACTGCTTGTCGCACTTCATTATGGAATACAGATTACCCGACCGAACTGGGGGTTTTTAAGTGATCAGGGAAACCACCGGACGCGCTGGATCATTGGCGGGATGGCAGTTCTGGGCGCGGGCGCTCTGCTGGCGGCCACTGCGATTCCTTTGTTTGAAACGAGCTTCCTTGCGGGTCTTGCGATCAGCATCGTTGCTTATGCGCTGATCGGTTTGGGAGTTGGCGCGTCAGGCACATCGCTTTTGGCGTTGCTCGCCACGGCGACGCATCCAAGAAGACGGGCGGCGGCGGCAACGATCACGTGGTTGATGATGATCTTTGGAATTGCCGTTACGGCGGCGACGGTTGGCAGCTTCCTTGACCCTTATAGTCACGCGCTGCTTTTGCGGATCGTTGCGGTTGTTGTGGTGGGCGCAGTGCTTTTGACTTCAATCGCCGTGGTTGGAATAGAACGTGGCGTCGAAGAGCGGCCTGAGCCTGACCGGATGTCGTTTCGCGATGGTCTTGCCGAGATATGGGCCGAAACGCGAGCGCGGAATTTTACCATCTTCGTGTTTCTGAGCATGACCGCATTCTTCATGCAGGAACTGATCCTTGAGCCTTACGCGGGTTTGGTCTTTGGATTTACGCCTGGTGAATCAACGTCATTGTCGGGTGCGCAGAACGGCGGTGTTTTTGTTGGCATGCTGATTGTTGGCGTTGCGGGCACAGGGTTTCGCATTGGATCATTGCGCAATTGGGTCTTTGCCGGCTGTGTCGGTTCGGCGTGCGCACTTACCATAATCTCTGTTATCGGGTTCATGGGAATGCCCGTTCTTTTGCCTGCTGTTGTCGGGCTTGGTGTCTTCAATGGCATGTTCGCGGTTGCCGCGATCGGGTCAATGATGGCGTTGGCCAGCGATGGGCGGCATGGGCGTGAAGGGACTCGGATGGGTCTTTGGGGGGCGGCGCAGGCGATTGCAGCTGGGTTTGGCGGATTGGTCGGCGCGGCTTCCGTCGATGTGCTTCGCCAGATGACGGATACGACAACGGCATTCGGGACTGTGTTTCTCGGAGAGGCTCTCATTTTCATTGCGGCGGCTATCATGGCGCTGCGGATCATTGACGGGGCGCCAAGCGCGTCCGGTGCAACTTTAGTTCCTGGGGAATAGTCATGCGATACGATGTAGTTGTTGTGGGCGGTGGCCCTTCTGGTGCAACCGCAGCCGAGGATTTGGCGCGGGCCGGTCGCCGGGTTGCGATGCTGGATCGCGCGGGGCGGATCAAGCCTTGTGGTGGCGCTATCCCGCCCCGGTTGATTGACGACTTTCATATTCCCGAAAGCCAAATCGTTGCGAAGATCGGGACGGCTCGGATGATTTCGCCGACGCAACGGAGCGTTGATATCCCTATAGAAAATGGCTTTGTGGGGATGGTCGATCGCGAGCATTTTGACGAGTTCCTGCGCGTTCGGGCCAATGAGGCTGGGGCGGATCGATTTACGGGGACGTTTCTGAGGATCGAGCGGGACGAGAATGGGCCGACGATTGTCTATCGCGACAAGGTGAGCCGTGAGGAAAAGCGGCTTGAGACGAAGCTGATCATTGGAGCTGACGGTGCGCGGTCAGATGTGGCACGCGCCGAGGTTCCGGGCGGGGACACGATCCCTTATGTGATTGCGTATCATGAGA
>JABDQU010000281.1 GCA_013042105.1 Boseongicola sp. | reverse complement strand
ACGGCGACTTGCGTGCGCGTGCCGGTTTTTGTGGGTCATTCGGAAGCGGTCAATATTGAGACGGAAGAGTTTCTCGATGAGGACGAGGCGCGCGATATCCTGCGTGTGAGCCCGGGCATCATGGTGGTCGATAAGCGTGAAGACGGTGGGTATGTCACGCCGATTGAATGTGTGGGTGACTTTGCCACGTTCATCAGCCGCATCCGGCAGGACAGCACGATCGACAACGGTCTGAACTTCTGGTGCGTGAGTGACAACCTGCGCAAGGGCGCTGCGTTGAACGCGGTGCAGATTGCCGAGTTGCTGGGGAATCGGGTTCTGAAAAAGGGCTAGGATCTGGCGATTGGTCGGATCATTTGGGGGCGCTCTGATGGGGCGCCCTTTTGCATTGTTCACACTTTCCAGCCAGTGATCCGCTGCGTGAGAAATTGTCTTGGATTCTGTGTCGCGCCCGAGATTTTTTGCGGTCACCTCAGATGTAGCCCCGCCATTTCATCCGGGCCTTATGGGCAAGGGGTCGTTCGTGGTTTGAACGAGTGGTTTGGGCGGGTCACAGCCTTTGGTTGATTGGGTGCCTCAGTCCCGCCGCATTTCAGCGTAATTCCCGCCACAATTGAGCGAAAGCGTCAGCGTTCTAAGCACGAAACGGCAGCGGGGATGTTTGCCATGACGCCACATTCAGACGAGCAGGTTCTGTGCCTGAGCAAGGGCCTGCAGGCGCGCGAGAGGACGGCGATGAAACGCCTGATCGCAGCGGCGGATGTGATGGCGCACGATCCGGATCACACGGCAGACAGGGTGGTTGTCTTCAAGAACAGCCGTCCCGCCAACAGTGTGCGTCGAGTGGCGCCGGCGGATATCATTTCACTGGACGTGGGGCGCACTCAGCGGGCAGAGCGCAACACCGGTCAAAGCCGGTTAGACTGTTTGCCGGAGACGATAGCGTGAGCCGGGTTACCACCTGGATGTGATCCATCGAAGGGTTGCGCGCAGCGAAGGACATCAAGATGACTTTGAATTTTGAAGAAACGCCAGAACAACACCCCGGCACGGACAGCATGTCTGACAAAGCCCGCGATGCGTTAGGTATATTGCAAAGGTTTCGCGCGTCTCGCGCGCCTGCCCCGGTTTTTCAGTCGACCCGAAGTCGTGACATTGAAAGTCAGGTCATTCTGGATTGGTCTAAGCGCTAGACGCCTGACGCGCCGAGGACCTTTGCATCCGTAATTGACACTGCGCCGATGTGTGAGCCGACCACCGGGATGATGGCTTCGAGAAGTGTGTCGAGCTGTTCGGGACTTACGAGGCAGACCACCGAGACAATTCCAGAAGCGCGTGAGACCTGACCTTCGCGGCTCCATGCGCCGGATTCCCCTGATCCGCCCAGCACTGGAAGCACAGTGTAGCCTGTGACGTCGGCGGCGTGCATGGCTTCGGTCAGGCGACGTTCGAGAGGCGCTTCGATGATGATCTCGACACGTTTTGCATCATGTAGGTCCATGGGTCGGGCTCCGATGCTGGTTGGCGATCAGACTGGAACGAAGCCGTCCGAGCGGGGGTCATAGTTCAGCAGGCTGCCGTTGGTGATGTCTTTCCAGAGGCCGTGCAGTGTGAGGTCTCCGTTTTCGACCGCTTTGGAGACGAAAGGGAAGGTCATCAGGTTTTCAAGGCTGATCAGCACGGCTTCTTTTTCGAGGTCGCGCAGGAATGTGTCTTCGTCCTTGATTGGCTGTAGGCGCTCGTAGCCGGGGCGCAGGATATCCATCCAGCGGCCAACAAAGCTTGAGCTTTCTTCCAGTTCCGGGGCTTTGCCGGTGCACATTGCGTGACACCCTGCAACGCCGCCGCAATAGGAGTGACCCATGACGATCACATGCGCGACTTTCAGGCTGGTCACGGCGTATTCGATTGCTGCTGAGGTTCCATGGTGATTTCCACCGGGTTCGCAGGGCGGCACGAGACTTGCGATATTGCGGTGAATGAAGAATTCGCCGGAGTCAGCACCGAAGATGGACGTGACATGGACGCGGCTGTCGCAGCAGGAGATCAACATTGCGCGCGGGTGTTGGCCGTCGGCGGCAAGGTGGCGATACCACGCCTGGTTGTCGTCATAAGTGGTGGCTTTCCAGCCTTTATAGCGGCTGACGAGATATCCGGGAAGCGGACGGGCTTGTTTCATGACTAAGGTCCCCGAGGCCGTACTTGTGGAAAATTCAAACTAAAGGCACGGCATTTTGCCCTCTGTATCAATCATTTCTTTTCCGAGCGCAATTATGCCGAACCCGTGAGAGTTGCAGATTGGTGGAATAGGAAAGATGGACAAGGTCGTGCACTTCCATCCGGTAGAGATGATTTTCGTCGATGCCGAACACTTGGTTGGTCTGGCGCGGGACAAGGGTGTCCCGCGGGCAGAGCTTATTGCCTTTGCGGCGCTGGAGGAAATCATTGAGCGGTTGACGGCTGTTGAGGCTGCATGGCGTGCGGGGGAGTTCCAGCGGTTGGCGAAAGTTGCGCGGTCTGTGGTGGGCATGTCCGAGCAGATGGGTTTGCAAACCCTTGCTTTGGTGGCCGCGAAGGTCGCGGTCGTGGCGGAAACAAGGGATTACGCTGCATTGGCCGCTTTGGTGGCGCGGCTTGTGCGTGTGGGCGAGGGGTCACTTGATGCGTTCGGGGACTTGGCGCATTTGCAGCGGTGACCGCCGACAGGACTTGTGGCGCGGGGCAAAGCGGCTAGGCTGACGGCGAATTGGTAAGAAGGCCTTGTATCCATGACGTCTATGACTTTTGCGCCCGCTGACGCGTCGACCCGTCCGCTTTATCTTGTATCGAAGGATGATCTTGAACATTGGCGCGCAGGGCTTGGTGACGGCGCGCAGGCGTTTGTCGAGGCGTCGGAATTTTCGGGCGGAGCCGGTCAGATGGTTGTGATCCCGGATGCGACGGGTGCGGTGGTTGCCGCTGCCGGTGGGTTGGGAGATGCCAAAACACGCGCGCGCAAGCGGTTTGTCGTCGCCGGAGTGCGGGCGAAATTGCCTGAGGGCACTTGGGCGTTTCGCTCAAGCCTGAGGGGGGACGACCTGTCAGAAGCCGCACTTGGTTGGTTACTGGCCGGGTATCGGTTTGCCCGTTATGCGTCTTCGCCTGCGCCCAAAGCGATGCTTGCGGCACCCGAGGGTGTCGATGCCGCGCGGTTGGAGCGCATTGCTGCGGGCGAGGCACTGACTCGCGATCTGATCAACACACCGGCCAACGAGATGGGGCCGGAGGAGCTTGAGGCCGCGGCACGCGCGTTGGCAGGGGCGCATGGTGCTGAGGTTTCGGTCGTTGCGGGCGAGGTTTTGGAAAAGGACTATCCGCTGATCCATACGGTTGGACGTGCATCGCCGCGCGCGCCACGTTTGGTCGAGATGAACTGGGGCAGCGACGGGCCGCATGTGACGCTGGTGGGCAAGGGTGTTTGCTTTGATACGGGCGGGCTTAATCTGAAGCCGGGGGCGTCTATGGGTCTGATGAAAAAGGACATGGGCGGCGCGGCCAATGTCCTTGGGCTGGCGCATATGATCATGGCTGGTGAGACGCGGTTACGGTTGCGGGTGTTGATCCCGGCGGTGGAAAACGCGGTGGCGGGCGATGCGTTTCGTCCCGGTGATATCCTGACGTCGCGCAAGGGTCTGACGGTTGAGATCAATAACACGGACGCCGAAGGGCGGTTGGTGTTGGCGGATGCTTTGGCGCTGGCGGATGCCGGCGAAACGGATTTGATCATTTCGATGGCGACGCTGACCGGGGCAGCCCGGGTTGCGGTTGGGCCGGATTTGGCGCCGTATTTTGCGACGGATGCCGGGGATGCGGCCGCGTTGGAGGCTTCGGCGGACACGGTGCGCGATCCGGTGTGGCGCTTGCCGTTCTGGGATCCTTATGAGGGGATGATTGAACCTGGCATCGCGGATTTGGACAATGCGCCAAAGGGGGGCTTTGCGGGATCAATCACGGCGGCCCTCTTCTTGCGGCGGTTCGTGACCGAGACGCCGCGCTATATGCATTTTGATGTGTTCGGGTGGTCTCCTTCGTCTGAGCCGGGGCGTCCGAAAGGTGGTGTCGGGCAGGGAATACGGGCGCTTTATGAGGCGCTGCCGGGGATGCTTTCAAAGTGACCGACCGGCGGTTCCTTTCGGCGGAACGCGCTTCAGAGGGCGAGGCCATGGGACTTCGGGAAAGCGCGTTTTTGCGTGCGGCACCGGAAGGTGCGCGGGATCGACAGCTTCTGGTCGGGGATCGGTTTGACGTGTTGGAGC
>JABDQU010000280.1 GCA_013042105.1 Boseongicola sp. | reverse complement strand
GGGGAGTCGAACCCCCACGCCTTTTGGGCGGCGGATTTTGAATCCGCTGCGTCTACCATTCCGCCACTCGGGCGCACCATGGCGCTTCATAGCGCGAGTTTTCCGGCTCGAAAAGCCTAAAGACGCGCCGCACTGAAGGTATCGCATGCACGCATATCTCCGGTCTCGTATCCACGCGCAAACCAGCGCTCTCGTTGCTCGGATGTCCCATGCGTAAATGTGTGCGGCTGCGGCACGCGGCCTGCATTCTTCTGCAAAGTGTCATCCCCGATCTGACGCGCAGCATTCAGCGCTTCGGCAATATCGCCCCGCTCAATCGAGCCGAACTGCGCCTGCGCCTCGCGCGCCCAAATTCCCGAAAAGCAATCCGCCTGAAGCTCGATCCGCACCGAAATTGCGTTTGCATCGGCCTCAGTCGACTGCGCCCGCACCCGGTTCGCCTGCCCAAGAACCCCAAGCTCGTTTTGCACATGGTGCGCCACCTCGTGGGCAATCACATAAGCCGCCGCAAAGTCACCGCCCGCGCCCAACCGCGTCTCCATCGTCGTGAAAAACGACGTGTCCAGATAAGCCTTTTTGTCGCCCGGACAGTAAAACGGCCCCGTCGCCCCCGAAGCCCCCCCGCAAGGCGACTGCGTGACACCCTTGAACAAAACCAACGTGACCGGCTGATAGGTCTGACCGACCTGCTCGCGAAACAGCTTTGCCCAAACCTCCTCGGTATCGGCCAGTGTCACCGAAACAAACTGCCCGGCCCGCTCGTCGGCAGGCGTGATCTCTGTGTCGACCTGCTCCTGAACGCCTACACCCGTGCCTTGCAACAACGGCGTCACATCCACACCAAAGAAATAGCCAACGCCCAGAACCAGCAAGACACCGACAAGCGATAACTGCCGCCCGCCGCCGCCCATCCGGCGGCGATCTTCGATATTGCTGCTGCCCCTGCGTCCGCGCCACTTCATACCAAGACCCTTTCGACCACACTAATGGCGAAGTCTTGCACCACAAACCCTTGACGGCAACCACGCATTCATGGCCAACCTTTCGCCAACAAAAAGGCCCGAGCAGATGATCCGCAGACTCTACGACTGGACACTTTCCCTGTCCGCACACCCCCGTGCGCTCTGGGCACTGGCGGCGGTGTCCTTCGTGGAAAGCTCTTTCTTTCCGATCCCACCCGACATTCTGATGATCCCGATGATCCTCGCTCAGCCGCGCAAAGCCTGGCTGATCGCGCTGGTCTGCACCGTCTCATCCGTCTTGGGTGGCCTCTTCGGCTATTTCATCGGCGCGGTTCTGTTCGAAACCATCGGCCAGGCCATTTTCGACTTTTACGGTAAGGCCGACGCGGTGCTCTCCTTTAACGAACGCTTCAACGCCTACGGTGCTTGGGCGGTCCTTGTCGCGGGCGTGACACCCTTTCCTTACAAGGTCATCACGATCATGTCCGGCTGGACTGGTCTTTCGATCCCCGTCTTTATTGTCGCCTCCGTCGTGGCGCGTGGTTTGCGGTTCTTTATCGTCGCCGCCCTTTTGTGGAAGTTTGGCGCCCCCATCCGCGCCTTCATCGAAAAATACCTCGGTCTTCTGTTCACGCTCTTTGTGATTCTGCTGATTGGCGGTTTCTACGCTATAAGGTTCCTATGACACGTAAAAACCTCATGCTTCTCGCCGCCGCTGGCTCGCTTGCT
Source organism: Boseongicola sp. (assembly GCA_013042105.1). Classification (GTDB taxonomy): domain Bacteria; phylum Pseudomonadota; class Alphaproteobacteria; order Rhodobacterales; family Rhodobacteraceae; genus Boseongicola. The sequence goes on along the minus strand of JABDQU010000280.1, from coordinate 10,775 downwards.
CTCATCATAGGAGCATGGGGCTTTCAAATGCTCGGCTTTGCGCCCTGCAAACTCTGCCTATGGCAACGCTGGCCCCACTACGCCGCCATTGGCCTCGGTGCTGCCGTCCTGATCCTCGGCCCTTACTTGCTTTTGGGCGTTGCAGGCGCGCTCGCAGCACTCACCACAGCGGGGATCGGAGCCTATCACACAGGCGTCGAACGCGGCTGGTGGGAAGGCCCCACATCCTGCTCGGGAGGCGGCAACGACCTTGCAGGCATGTCCGGCGCGGATCTGTTGTCTCTGGACGCCCCGGTCGAAATCGTCATGTGTGATGAAGTCGCATGGTCCCTCTTTGGCCTCTCCATGGCCAGCTGGAACGTGATCGCCTCGCTGATCATCGCGCAGTTTTGGTTCAAATCACTCACAAAAGACACCTAGCGCCTGCGCTTGCCCAAAGCCGCGCGAAAACCCATAAAAATAAGCTCTGATCACAGCCCACATGCCCGCAAAACACTGCGCGGCAACCCCATCTTCGCCCCACAATCATCTCAAATCCGACACATTTCAGCGTCAGACGAAACAGATTGAGAAAGTCATTGAAGACAACGTATTGGCGCCGATGACACACGCGAAAATAGAACAAACACCCAAGGAAACCGTGCCATCCCTCCCGATTGGCACAACCCTTTCGGGTGACCAGTTCACCATAACCGAACACCTCGGCGCAGGCGGCTTCGGCATCACCTACCGCGCCCGCGACAACGTCCTTGGCCGCACCGTCGTCATCAAGGAATGCTACTACGAAGACTTCTGTGCGCGCAGCGGCAAAAGCGTCGTCGCCCGCAGCCAATCCTACGCCAAACCAATCCGCTCCATCGTTAAGATGTTCATGCGCGAAGCCCAAAGCCTCGCCAAAATCCGTCACCCCAATATCGTCGGCGTCCACCGCGCGTTTGAGGAAAACGACACCGCCTACATGGTCCTCGACCTGATAGAAGGCCCCGACCTCTTCGACATCATCGCCGATCCCGTCTCGCCCGCCCGCGTGCAGGACATCCTCACCCAGCTTCTCGACGCCATCGAAAAAGTCCACGAACTAGACCTCCTCCACCGCGATATCTCACCCGACAATATCCTGATCGAACACACCGGCACGCCCGTCCTGATCGACTTCGGTGCCGCCCGCGCCGAAGCCAGCCGCCACACCCGCGCCATCTCATCGCTTCTCGTCGTCAAAGACGGCTACTCGCCCCACGAGTTCTACGTCACCGGCAGCGATCAAACCCCCAGCAGCGACCTCTATGCACTGGCCGCCACCTTCTACCACGTCCTCACCGGCCAGGCCCCGCCCAACAGCCAAAGCCGCATGGTCGAAATCGCCGGACGTCGCCCCGACCCCTGCGTGCCTCTGGCCGGGCGGGTCAAAGGCTACGACGACACTTTCCTGCAAGCCATCGACACGGCCATGCAAATCCACCCCAGCGACCGGATCCAAACGGCCGCCAAATGGAAAAGCCTCATCGCCGAAGGCAAGGCAGACACCCTGCCCACCGGCCAACCGCGCGTGTCCAGCAAAGACGTCAGCCTTGATCTGGAACGCTCGCTGACGCGCCTTGTCGAAGAAACCAACGATGAAGTGCGCCGCATCAGCCAACAGCCCGAGGAACCAGAGAAAGTCGTCTCCTTCCCCGAACCATCAAAAAAGCCCGAATGGATCGACGAGTTCAATCTCGAAAGCCGCGCGCCGAAACCAAGCCCCATACGCGACCCCGTCGTGGTCCGCGCGCCCATCGACACCGTTGAGCCCCCCGCGCCCGATCCCTCCACAATCGAGCTTCCGCCTGCGGCATCCGAAACCTTCGGCCCCGAATTCAAAGGCAGCCAGGTCAACTGGGCCGTCCGCGCCCTCGAAAAACAAGAGCGCATCAAAAGCGAACGCGAAAGCCAGATCGACATCCCCGACGAAGACGCCGAAAGCGTCTCCGCGGCACAGGCCGCCAAATACCCCTTCCAGACAGCCGAACAACTCAAAGAACAAGAAGCCGCCGTCACCGCCGCTCGCACCCAAAGATCCATGCGCCTCGTCGCCGGTCTTTTAATGTGCTTCAGCCTCGTTTTCTTCTTCGCGGTGCCGTGACGGCGCACACCAGACTTAACTTGGCAACTTTTCTCCATCCAGATCGAACAGAGTCAGGCATGCGGCGGTGTCTTTCAGACGGGCTGCTGACGCTTGAATAATGTTTCGAAACCAAACCATTCTCGCCTCGTTCTCTCGCCCCTTTTGGCACATGAACCAAAGCTGCGTTTTGGCGCAGATTGCGATATCGAAAGGCGCAACAAGCCGCCCGGACTTCAAATGATCGTCGGCCAAGAAATACCCACCAATTGCGATGTGACCTGTTTCGACCGCCATATCGACGGCGGTAATTGTATCGGCACAGACCATCTCAAAAGTTTCAGGGGCCCTTAAACCCTGCGCCTTGAACCACGGCGACCAAGCGGTCGATCCGGTCTCTGCGTCCAGCCGGAAATCAACATTGATCAGCCCACGTCGAAGCAGATCCGAAGGCGAGGTGATCGATCGCGCAACATCGGGACGCATCAGAGGTGTAAACCACTGTCGAAGTAAGGGTTCGCAGAATAGATCAGGATCTGGCTCTATCGCGTTGCGAATTGCTGCATCGACGCCCGTGTCGTCCAACGCCCGATACTGATGTGAGATATCCCATGCTATGCGCCGCCGCTGGTCGCTTGGCGTTTGAAGACTTGGCTCGTGAAAAAGCCAGCGCTGCACCACCGCCACGGGCGCAGTCACTTTCAACGGCGCTTCACCCGGTTGCGTTTTGGCGTCAGCCCAAGCCGCTTCGATCAAACCGAACCCATCACTTAATCGATTTAACAAGGTCGCACCCTCTTGGGTCGTTTGGACGGCCCGGTGCGTTCGAATGAAAAGCGGTCGCCCCAGATCTTCCTCAAGCCGTTTGACCTGAAAGCCGATCGCCGCAGGTGTGACCGACAATTCTGCGGCGGCCAGAGTAAAGCTTTGGTGGCGCGCAGCAGCTTCGAAACTTCTCAGGGCGTTTATGGATGGCAGACGGTTTTTCATTTCACCCAAGCATAACTTGCACAAGACATTAGTAAATCTGATTTGCGCCAACTCAGCGAGTCTTGGCAAATCTGAAGGGCAACAATGGAGGAATTCATGACCAACCTGACATACGTTTTGGCCTCTGCTTTCAGCCTTGCCGCGGGTCTCGCGACGGCCGATACCTTGCCGATGAGCTGGGTGCCGCCAAGCGGCATGACGCCGGGTCCCATTGAAGGCACCAGGGCCGTTCTGGAAACCAGTGCGGCTGGCGCTTCGATGATGATAGAAACGAAAGGCATGACGCCTGGACATGCTTTTACGGTCTGGTGGGTGGCGGTTCAAAGTCCTGAGAACTGCGACTCGCGGCCCTGCTCTCCGATGGACGCGATGGGCCGCGCCGACTTGATGAACTCGGTCGCATCGAACGCGGGTGGAGGCATTGTTAACGATGACGGCACAGTGCGGTTTGCCAGCTACCTACCCGTTGGTGATGTTCCAGGGAATTTCTATCCATCGACTTTCGACCAGCCTCTGACTGCGGAATTTCATCTGGTTATTCAGGATCATGGACCGCTCATTCCCGAAATGGCCGCTGAGATGCTTGGTGGGTTTCGGGGCGGATGCACGGACGAAAGCGTTCCGCCCTTCTATCCTGCAACAGCCATGAACGACGGCACACCCGGTCCGAACGATTGTAACACCGCGCAGGTTGCCCTTTTCATTCAGTAGATATGCGCCTGTGCGAACACTTCCACGAATGGGCGATTTCGCCCATTCGCAACATCTTGTGCCGCTCCGGGGGATTTTCAGACCCCTCCGAGCCGATTGTCCGTGTTACCATCCGCTTAATCGTCCGAACGGTCGCACCGACGTAATACCGACGTGATACCGACGTTGCGCGGATCTCAGTGCAGCGTAAACTCTCCGGTCACATTTTGCCACTCTCCGGATGCCAGTTCCTTGCGGTGCACAAAGCGCACGGAATGCAACGGCCCCTCCAATTCGCTTTGCCAAAACTCTATGAATTTGAACAGGTTAGGATGATCCGGGGCCAGATCATAGTCTTGCCAGACAAAGCTGTTCAATACGTTTTGGTAATCCGGGATACGATAGAAAAACTCCGCCGTTGTCAGCCCATAGCCTTTCAACAGCAATTCCGTTTCAGAGACACTCATTCAGACCTCATTTCTGCTCTCATATGAAAATTAATCCACACAATGAGTTACTTTTCAATAAAAACAATATGTTGGCAGTATGCACGGGTGGCTGCCAAGGGTCTGAGGAATGGGCCATTGCGCCTAGGTGTTGGGGTCTGTTAGAGTGTCATCAACCAAATCTAGCGGTTCCAACACCGAAGCGAGACCAACGTGAGCGACACCCCGGAAACCCCTAAAAACGAAGAAGAAAAGCTGCCCACGGGTCCGACGATCTCCATCGCCGACGAAATGCGCACGTCGTATCTCGACTACGCCATGTCCGTCATCGTTTCCCGCGCCATCCCCGACCTCCGCGACGGCCTGAAACCGGTACATAGACGCATTCTTTACGCCATGCACGAGACCGGAAACACGCACGACAAATCGTACCGGAAATCCGCGCGTCCCGTTGGCGACACGATGGGTAAATATCACCCTCATGGCGACGGTGCGATTTACGACGCCCTCGTCCGAATGGCGCAGCCATTTTCGATGTCGCTGCCCCTTTTGGACGGTCAGGGAAACTTTGGGTCCATGGATGGCGATAACCCGGCCGCGATGCGATACACCGAAGTTCGCATGGACAAGCCCGCGGCATTCCTTTTGGCCGATATCGAAAAAGATACGGTCGACTTCCAGGATAACTATGATGGCAAAGACAGAGAACCCTCTGTTTTACCTGCCAGATATCCGAACATGTTGGTAAACGGCGCTGGTGGTATCGCGGTCGGTATGGCAACAAATATTCCGCCGCATAACCTCGGCGAAGTCATCGATGGAACGCTTGCCCTCATCGAAGATCCCGATCTATCGTCTGAAAGATTGATGGAATACATCCCCGCACCAGACTTTCCGACCGGCGGAATAATTCTCGGACGGGCGGGTGCGCGAAAAGCCTATATGGAAGGTCGTGGAAGCGTCATTATCCGTGCCAAAACACGAGTCGAGGAAATTCGCAAAGACCGCTACGCAATTGTCCTTGATGAGATACCTTATCAGGTCAACAAGTCCTCGATGATCGAAAAGATCGCCGAATTGGTGCGAGATAAAAAGCTCGAAGGCATCAGTGGAATTCAGGATGAAAGTGACCGCGTGGGCGTTCGGGTTGTGATTGAACTAAAACGGGACGCAACCCCCGATGTCGTGATTAATCAGCTGTTCCGTTTCAGCCAGATGCAGACATCCTTCGGGTGCAACATGCTGGCCTTGAACGGCGGCCGCCCCGAAACCCTCATGCTTCGGGACTTCTTAAGCTATTTCATAGGCTTCCGTGAGGAGGTTGTTGCAAGAAGAACCGCGTTTGATCTGCGAAAGGCCCGCGAACGCAGCCATGTTCTGTGTGGTTTGGCGGTCGCGGTGTCCAACGTTGACGAGGTTGTTGCGACCATCCGTTCAAGCGCCGATGCTCCCGAGGCGCGGCAACGTTTGATGGAACGTCGCTGGCCCGCAGTAGATATCGCGCCCTATATCCAGTTGATCGATGACCCCGGGCATACGATGAACGACGATGGCACTTATAATCTGTCGGAAACACAGGCACGTGCAATTCTTGAATTGCGCCTTCAGCGTCTGACACAGATTGGTGTAAAAGAAGTCACCGACGAACTCGAAGAACTCGCCGGTAAGATCAAGGATTATCTGGACATTCTCAGTTCACGCGAGCGGATCATGACGATCATCTCCGACGAACTCCGCGAAGTTAAAGAGCAATTTGCTGTCCCGCGTCGAACCGAGATCGTTGACTGGTCCGGCGACATGGAAGACGAAGATCTGATCGAGCGCGAGGACATGGTCGTGACGGTCACACAGTCGGGTTACATCAAGCGCACCCCGCTCGCGGATTTCCGCGCTCAAAAACGCGGCGGAAAAGGTGTTTCCGGTGGGACTTTGAAAGATGACGATGTCGTAACCTCTCTTTTTGTCGCCAACACCCATACCCAGTTGTTGTTTTTTACGACCGACGGCATGGCTTATAAGTTGAAGACTTGGCGCCTACCGCTTGGTGGACGGACGTCCAAAGGCAAAGCGATCGTAAATATTTTGCCTATCCCAACTGGTATTTCCATTGCTGCAATGATGCCGGTGGATCGAAACGAGGACGAGTGGGATCAACTTCAAATCGTATTTGCGACCTCAACAGGTGATGTTCGTCGGAATGCGCTGTCTGATTTCACCAATGTGAAGTCGAACGGTAAGATCGCCATGAAACTGCCTGAAGATGTCAGCTTGGTGAACGCGCGGATCGCCTCCGAGGATGATGATGTGATGCTGATCACCGCAGAGGGGCGCGCCATTCGCTTCCCAACGACGGCCGTCAGGGTGTTCAAGGGACGCGACAGTACTGGTGTGCGCGGAATAAAACTCTCGGAGAATGACAAGGTTGTTTCCATGTCTGTCATTCGGCACTTTGAGGCAACGCCAGAAGAGCGCGCAGGTTATCTCAAAATGCGTCGTGCTGCTGCCGGGCTTGGAGATGATGCCGAGAGCAGTGATGATGACGACGCAACCGAAGGCGCGATCAGCCCGGAGCGCTATGCAGAAATGGCTGAAGCTGAAGATCTGATTTTGACGATCACGGCTCACGGTGCAGGCAAACTGAGTTCCAGCCACGATTATCCTGTAAGAGGCCGTGGCGGCCAGGGTGTAAGAGCAATGGATGCCGCAATGCGCGGGGGTGCGCTCTTGGCAAGCTTCCCGGTCGAGCTACCCGATCAAATCATGCTTGCCACATCAAAAGGCCAATCGATCCGCGTCCCGGTCGAAGGAATTTCCTTCCGGTCACGCGGAGCCGGTGGCGTGAAAGTATTTAATACATCGGATGGTGAAGTGGTCGTTTCTGTCGCTTGGATTGCAGATCAGGATGACGAAACCGAGGGTGAGAGCACAGAAAACGATGCGGCGACAGAACACGACGTGCCTTCGGGTGACACAGAATAATCAACCCGTTCAGGTAGTTGAGGGCGCTACTTTAAAAGTCGGCGCCCTTGAACTACCTCGATCTCGGAAGTTAATCTTTATTAACAACTTCGCCTGTTAACCATCTATAAAGATAGAACTTTTATTAATTTTTCATGTTTGCAATATTGATCCCGGGTGGCGGCGCTGATGACAGCACGTGTGTGAGGGATTATGCGGAATTTCATTGTATCGTTATGTATGGCCATGGCAGCGGCGCCAGCTGTGGCGCAGAGCAGTCTCGGTATTCAAGGGCTCGACTTGCAATTTGGAATTATTGAAGACGAAGCTGGAACGGCGCAAACCGATTTAAAATCGCGTTTGGACGTTGCGATAACCGAAGTTCATGGCTTTCAAGGCGATGTCGCCTTCGCTAATACGCAACACGGATTGATTGGCCAGCTTGCGGCGCACCTATATATGACTCCGCGTCAGGGTCAGAAATATGGTGTGTTCGCATCCCTGTCGGATGTTGACGGACGCATGATGACATGGGGATCGCTTGGCATCGAGGGGATGCTTGCGCTGACAGACGAAACAACCCTTGAAGGCCGCGCCGGGATGGGAATTTCCGATGTCGACAGCCTTGATTACATCTTCGGTGACATCTCAGTCGCGCATTCCCCATTCGACAATTTAGATGTCGAAACTGCGATTACTTTGACCGAGTTCGATGAGGCGGCCTTGCGTGCTATTTCCTACGATTTATCTATCACAGCACGTTATAGCATCGACGGCGCGCCTTGGGGTGCGTTTGTTTCGGTGTCTCAAAGTGGGTTGAGCGGACGAGATGGCGCGCCAGGAGAAACCCGCTTTGGTTTTGGCGTTACTATGTCGTTTGGCCAGTCCGGCGGCGTTGCTCCAGCCTCGCGCCCGTATCGCAGCATGGATCCCGTCGCCCCACTTGTCCGACGCGATTTGTGGTAACACGGCTTACAGTGACCTCATCGCCTCATCCCGAAAGTTGCCACATTGTGGTCGCGGTTTTGTCGACTTTGCCCGCAAAACCGGTCCTGTCATAGAATTTCTCTTTTGTGACTATGGGTTTTGGGTTCGAGTTTTTGCAGGCGTTCGACCTGCGACTGAGAAAACGGGGTCTTCAATCATGGGCAATATTACAGCCCTTCGTGCGTCACAGTTTTTTAACGGTCATTCGGCCATTCGGTTGTTGATTGTGTCGTACTTCATGGCACTTGCGCTGGGTATCATCAAAGGAACGGACTTGGCCGTCTTAGCCGCACCGTTCATGCCCGAGGTTTTTGCCAAGATCGTTTCAGGCCTCGGCGTCTTGGGTCTTTCGTCCATGATCCTATTTGGATTTCATCGCCGCCTTGCCGCTCTGTTGCTTGCGATCATTCTTTTTTGGTGCAGCTATCTGGCATCCGTCAGTCCGGCAGGTTTAGAAGATATCGGCAGTTTCTGGCGTGACCTTGCGCTTATTGGCGCTCTACTTTTGACATATGCCGAAGCCGAAGGCGACAAACTGGCATCTGCGTATGGGACGCTGCCCCAAGGCGGAAAAATTGCTACATATAGCGAGATCGAGCAGACTTCACGTCATCAGGCTGCATTAATGGAAAGATCGAGCGAGGCCACTCCCAAAGCTTTATTCCGCGAAGACTTTGATATCGTGCGCGCGTCCTAATCCCTTTTCAAACACCCCATGTGACGCTACATCGCCTCACATGGAAAACACTCTTCATATCATCGGCGGCGGACTTGCCGGAAGCGAAGCCGCCTGGCAGGCTGCGAATCTTGGCATCAAGGTCGTTATCCACGAAATGCGCCCGAAGGTTGAAACATTCGCGCATAAGACGGGTCATCTGGCTGAAATGGTTTGCTCAAACTCGTTTCGCTCCGATGACAGTGAACAAAACGCGGTTGGGCTTTTGCATTGGGAAATGCGTCAGGCCGGCGGTCTTGTCATGGAGATGGGAGACAGGCATCGATTGCCTGCTGGCGGTGCTCTGGCCGTTGATCGCGATGCATTCGCGGAAGGCGTCACACAGCGCCTGACCTCCCATCCAAACGTCTCCGTCGAGTATGGTGAAATCACAGAGCTGCCAAAGGACGGGCTTTGGATCATCGCGACAGGACCACTAACCAGCAGCACACTGGCCATGGACATACGCCGCGAGACGGGTGAAGATGCATTAGCGTTCTTTGATGCGATTGCGCCGATTGTTTATGCTGAAAGCATCAATATGGATGTGGCATGGCGTCAGTCGCGTTACGACAAAGGCGACACTGAAGAAGAGCGGACCGCTTATCTTAACTGCCCTATGACCAAGGACCAATACGAGGCGTTCATTGATGCCTTGTTGGCGGCGGACAAAACGGAGTTCAAAGAAGGCGAAACGGCTGGCTACTTTGATGGGTGCCTGCCAATTGAAGTCATGGCCGAGCGCGGCCGCGAGACTTTGCGGTTTGGCCCGATGAAACCGGTTGGCCTTACCAATCCGCATGATCCTGCGACCAAGGCCTATGCCGTCGTGCAGCTTCGCCGCGATAACGCGCTCGGCACGCTCTACAATATCGTCGGTTTCCAAACCAAGATGAAATACGGCGCTCAAACCGAGGTGTTCCGCACCATCCCCGGGCTGGAAGACGCGTCTTTTGCGCGTCTGGGCGGCATTCACAGAAATACATTTTTGAACAGTCCACGGTTTTTGGACAAAGAGATGCGTCTGAAATCCCGCCCGAATATCCGGTTTGCCGGTCAGATTACTGGGGTTGAAGGCTACGTCGAAAGCGCGGCGATGGGGCTGCTCGCTGGGCGCATGGCGGCCGCCGAACTGAAGCGGCAGAACCTGCCCGCCGTTCCCGAGACAACTGCAACCGGTGCCTTGGTTACGCATATCACTGGCGGGGCAGACGCAAAGACTTTCCAGCCGATGAATGTCAACTTTGGACTGTTTCCACCTGTGGATGCCAAGGGCGGACGCCGCGGACGCAAAGATCGCTACAAGGCCTATACAGATCGGGCCAAGACCGATTGGCAGCAATGGCTCGCAAACAACGAAGCGCCGGACATTGCTGCCCAGTAACTTCGACGCATGATAACTCGCCATACTTTTTTGATCGCTTGAACCAGACGCATGCTTTAGCATGATGGGATGAGCAACAAAGACATTGAAGACAGTTTGTGGACGCCCCATAGCGACGCCGAGATCAAAGAGATCTACGCGAATTGGGCGCAACACTATGAACAAGACGTGGCCGAATGGGGCTATGTCACGCCAGCCCGGCTCGCCTTGGCCCTGCGACAATCGGGTGCCAATATCGAGAAGCCTATTTTGGATTTCGGTTGTGGAACTGGACTATCCGGAATGGCGCTCAAGGCAGTTGGCTTTCAGGTGATTGATGGCACCGATATCTCGCCTGAGATGCTGAAGAAAGCCGAAAGCAAACCCGCTTATCGACAGGTTTGGAAAGGTGAAGCTGGCTCGATGGGGCATATCAAACGTGCGGACTACGCGACCATCGCAGCGACTGGTGTCGTAAGCCTAGGAGCAGCGCCGCCTGAAACTCTTGATATGCTGGTAGACGCAATT
>JABDQU010000279.1 GCA_013042105.1 Boseongicola sp. | reverse complement strand
TGCTCGGTCATGAATGTTAACGCCCCTGTTACGGGCGTTCCTCGTCCTAAACGTTGATGTCAGTCAAATAAAGCGTGGTTCAACCGCGCAGGCGCAATTGATAGTCATGCGCGCCCCAATTGGCACGCGCGCGCCATTGGTTTTCCGGTTGGCGCCGGGCCAGTTCGGCGTCAATTTCAACTTCGTCAAACCCCGAACGTCGCGCCATCGCGTATTGATCCGCAATCACATGACCCTTGGCGCGCAGACGTCCTTGAAACCCCATGAGCCGCAAGCGGCGCGCAATTGTAAACCCGCGACCGTCGGCAAAACTTGGAAAATCCACCCGGATTAGGTCAATGCCCTGAAGTCGACCGTGCAAGGACGCAGGATCAAAATCGCTCGTCAGATCCACGGCAACCGCGGGTGCTGCGTCGTTTGCGGCCAGCTGATCGACGGTGGTAAATCCATGGCTCCAGTCGTCGGCCTCAAAGCCTTGATCCGTAACGATGACGTTCATATTCATGTCTCCAAATCCGATCGAACGGTTTGCCCGTTAACCACGTGTATGCCACATTCCGACTTGTCCAAGCCGCGCCAGCGCCCCGCCCGAGCATCTTCACCCGGGGCCACTTTCGTTGTGCACGGCGCGCATCCGATCGAGGCATATCCTTTGGCCACAAGCGGGTGACGCGGCAAACGGTTGTTCTGCAGATAATCTTCGACGTCCTGTTTTGAGAAATGCGCCAACGGGTTGATTTTCATTCTGTTTTTCCCGTCAGCTTCAAAGAAACGAAGCTTGGCGCGCTTGCCACCCTGCACGCGTTTGCGGCCCGTGATCCAGGCATCGTATGGGGCAAGTGCGGCTTGCATGGGTTCCGTTTTGCGCAACGCACAGCACGCGTCCGGGTTTGTGACATGCAGTCTGCTGTTGGCGTCATTAACGAAGGTTAAATCGCGATCAGGCCCAAACACCTGTACGTTGGTTAACCTTAACGCTGCGGCGACTTCGCGCTGATAATCCAGTGTTTCAGGAAACAGCATTTCTGTGTCCAGAAACAGGATGGGCGTCGTGCGATCAATGACCGACACCATGTGCAACAATACGATCGATTCTGCCCCAAACGACGATAAAAGAGCGGTTTTGCCCACCAAAGGATCGCTGATAGCGTGTTCCAGTACAGAGCTGGCCGAATGATGCGCATAGAGCTTGTTCAGCTCATCGACGCGATCTTCGACCGGGGGAAGTGGGGCTTCAAGCGGCATTCTGCGCCTCCTTTTCGGGATAGAGCGCGGCTTTGAATGGCGCCAAGCCAACGCGTCGATAGGTCTGAAGAAACGCTTCATCCGCATCGGTCCGAATGTTGAGATAGGTCGCAATCAGGCGCTCGATCGCAGGCACGATGTCTTCTGCCGAGAAGCCTGGGCCCGCGCGTTCGCCCACCGTCGCGGTCTCTGCTCCGTCACCGCCCAGCGTGATCTGGTAATTCTCGACGCCAGCGCGATCCAGTCCCAGAATTCCAATGTGTCCGACATGGTGATGCCCACAGGCGTTGATGCACCCTGAAATCTTGATTTTGAGCGCTCCGATTTCGTGCTCAAGCTTCAACGTGTCAAACCGCTCGGCAATTTCCTGAGCAATCGGAATCGAGCGCGCCGTCGCCAATGCGCAGTAGTCCATTCCGGGGCAGGCAATGATGTCGCTGACCAGTCCGATATTTGCCGTTCCCAGGTCCGCATTCCGTAAACCTTCGTAAACGGCCGGAAGGTCGGACTTGTGGACGTGCGGCAAGATAACGTTTTGCTCATGGCTGATGCGCAATTCGTCGTGCCCATAGCGTTCGGCAAGATCGGCTAACACGCGCATCTGTTCCGCGCTGGCGTCTCCGGGTGTTGCACCGTGCTTTTTGGTCGAAACCGAAACGATGGCATAGTCGGCCGCGCGATGAGCGTTCAGGTTGGTGTCTGTCCAGGAGCGAAACGCTGGGTTTGCAGCACGGTAAGCCTCGTATCCGTCAACCGACGCTTCAAAGAATACCGGAGGGCTGAATTGAGTTTCGATTGTCTTCAGAAGCTCTTGATCGAAGCCATTGAATTCACGACGTAAATCTGCGAAACGCGTCTCGACAAGGTCGCGGATTTTCTCCAAGCCGTTTTCGGAAACCGTGATTTTGATCCGCGCTTTGTATTTGTTGTCGCGACGCCCAAGCAGGTTGTAGACGCCGACGATCGCCTCGCAATAAGGCAGCAGATCTGCTTTTGGCAGGAAGTCGCGGATCACCTTGCCAATCATCGGGGTGCGCCCAAGACCGCCACCAACGATGACCTCAAAACCGGGCTCTCCGGCGGTATTTCTGACCATGCGAAGTCCGATATCATGTGCTTTTGTGACGGCTCGATCCGTTGAAGATCCCGTCACCGCAATCTTGAACTTTCGCGGCAAAAACTGAAATTCCGGGTGATCCGTAGACCACTGCCGCAAAAGCTCGGCCACTGGGCGTGGATCTTCGATTTCGTCCGCTGCAGCACCCGCAAAATGGTCGGCTGTCACGTTGCGGATCGTATTGCCTGAGGTTTGAATTGCATGCATCCCGACATCGGCCAAAGCCTCCAGCATGTCCGGAACATCCTTTAGTTTCGGCCAGTTATACTGGATATTCTGGCGCGTAGTGAAGTGGCCGTAGCCCTTGTCAAAACGCTCGGCCAAATAGGCAAGCTGACGCATTTGCCGTGAGTTCAAAGTGCCATAAGGGATCGCGACGCGCAGCATATAGGCGTGCAACTGTAGGTAGAGACCGTTCATAAGTCTTAACGGCTTAAACTCATCTTCGGTGAGTGCGCCGTCAATGCGGCGCTCGACTTGTGTGCGAAATTGAGCAACGCGTTCGCGCACAAATTTTTCGTCGAAATCAGTGTAGGTATACATTGTGTTCAGACCTCGACTTGCTTGCCATGAGGGTAGTTCGACGGGCCGCGCGTGCGGAATGCCTCGCGAAAATGAACCGGGACCGGTCCCTTTTCGGATGCTTCGGCGTCCACCAGATAGGCGCCCACGACCACGTCCGATTGCGCGATTGCAAACAACAGCCGGTCCTGCGCCACGGCTTCGTCTTCCAGCAACTCGGCATCCGCCATGTTCCGGCTCCACGCATCGTCGGCCGTTAACCATACCGCATTGCCGTCAAGCAGGTCGTTTGCGGTCAATACCTTTGGTGCAAAGGGGCGGCTCATAGCGCGATCTCCTCTTGAATGTGTTTTGAAACGGTCGTCGTCGTGCGGGGCGCAAGACCGAATAGAATAAGGGCAGGGCCATCCATTTCGGAGGCGGCGATATCATCTGGCAATGCCGACAGCCGGCTTTCCAAAACGCGTTGGTCAGCACGAGAGGCGTTTTCAATCACAGTTACCGGGGTGTCAGAAGCAGCGCCGTGCATCATTAACCTTCCTTGCACGAACCGTGACGCCTTTTTGCCCATGTAGATCGCGGCGACCTGCCCTGGTTCCGCCAGTGCGCGCCAATCGTGTTCGGCGTAACCTTTCATGTCGTGACCGGTAACGAACCTTACCGAAGCGTTACGATCCCGCTTGGTCAGGCTTTGACCAATGGACGCCACGGCGGCGGATGCCGATGTGATCCCAGGCACGATAGAATAGTTAACGCCGGCATCCGTCACCGCATCGATTTCTTCGTCCAAACGTCCGAACACAGTCGGATCGCCCGATTTCAAACGCACGACATGCGCGCCCATCAACGCGTGTTCGACAATCAGGGCGTCGATATCCGTCTGCTTCATCGAAGGACCAAATCCCTCCTTGCCGGCATCGATGATCAGCGCTTCGCGACGAGCAAGTTCAAGAACCTCCGGCGTCACCAACCGGTCATGGATTACCACATCAGCCTCGTGCAAGGCGCGCCTCGCCTTGATCGTCAGCAGTTCAGGATCGCCCGGTCCGGCGCCGACAAAAGTCACGTGCCCGGCTTGCGTTTTGCCAAAAATGTGTTTCGCCAGGAGGTCTTCAAGGCTTTTGCGCAGACCCGCCTCGCCAGCCTTGTCAAAGGTCTCGGGGCCGACGCGATCGTAATATTCCGACCAGAACGCACGCCGCTTACGACCGATTGGCAATGCTTCCACCGCGCCGCGAAACGC
>JABDQU010000276.1 GCA_013042105.1 Boseongicola sp. | reverse complement strand
CTGATGTTCATGTTCACTGCGTTTTGCGCCACGGTTTTCGCCACTTGTCAGGTGATGGAATTTGGCTCGGCCGGTGCGGACAGGGGACTGCTGAAAGAGTTTGAGGCGATCATCGCCGTGGTCATCGGGGGCGCCTTGCTGACCGGCGGCTATGGCTCGGTTCTGGGGGCGGCGCTTGGCGCGCTGATCTTCGGGGTCGTGCAGCAGGGCTTGTTCTTTGCAGGCGTCGAAAGCTCGCTGTTCCGGGTGTTCCTCGGTCTGATCCTTTTGGGCGCGGTGATCCTGAACACCTACATCCGACGCATGATCACAGGGGAGAGATAAGATGGCGGATCAATCCAAAACCCCGATCATTCAGATGAAGAACATTGAAAAGCACTTCGGCGCGGTCATCGCGCTGGCCGGTGTGTCGCTCGATGTGTTTCCAGGCGAATGCCACTGTCTTCTGGGTGATAACGGTGCGGGCAAATCGACCTTCATCAAGACCATGTCCGGCGTGCACAAACCCACCAAGGGCGAGATCATCTTCGAGGGCAAACCGCTCGATTTTGAAACCCCGCGCGATGCGATGGACGCAGGGATCGCCACGGTGCACCAGCACCTTGCGATGATCCCGCTGATGAGCGTTGCGCGGAACTTCTTCATGGGCAACGAGCCGGTGAAGAAAATCGCGGGTATCAACTTTCTCGACCGGGAGCTGGCGGACCGGGTGACGATGGAGGAGATGCGCAAAATGGGCATCAACCTGCGCGGTCCCGATCAGGCGGTCGGCACGTTGTCGGGTGGTGAGCGTCAGACCGTTGCGATCAGTCGCGCCGTGCATTTCGGGGCGAAAGTCCTGATTTTGGACGAGCCGACCTCGGCTCTGGGCGTGCGCCAGACCTCGAACGTGCTGGCCACGGTCGACAAGGTGCGCAAGCAGGGCGTTGCAGTGGTTTTCATCACGCATAACGTGCGCCACGCGTTGGCCGTGGGGGACCGTTTCACGGTGCTCAATCGCGGCAAGACGCTTGGCACGGCTGTGCGCGGCGAGATCAGTCCGGACGAGTTGCAGGACATGATGGCGGGTGGTCAGGAAATGGCCACTCTGGAAGGATCGCTCGGCGGAACTGTATGAGCCACCTATTGCGAAAATCGTCGGGGACCAAAGGGTTGGTCCACGACATCACGCCTGAAAGCGCGGGCTGGGGTTATGTCGGTTTTGCGCTTCATCGCCTTTCTCCCGGGGATGCTGCTTCAGGGTCAACGCGGGACCTTGAAGCCATCCTTGTGGTGGTGGAGGGCAAACTGGATCTTACAGTGGGGGACACGGCCTTCGGTGAAGTCGGGGACCGGATGTCGGTCTTTGAGAAGACCGCGCCGCATTGTGTTTATGCGCCCGGTGAAACCAATTGGACGGCGAAAGCCACCACTGACTGCGTTTTGGCGATCTGCACCGCGCCCGCCAAAGGCAATTATCCGGTGCAGCGCCTTGGCCCGGACGGCATTGATCTGACGCCTCGCGGTAAGGGGCAGAACCAGCGTTTCATCAACAACATCGCGATGGAGGGCAGGGACGTCGCGGGCAGCCTGCTGGTGACCGAGGTCTTCACTCCACCCGGTAACTGGTCGTCTTACCCAAGTCACCGGCACGACGAAGACGACTTCCCGCGCATGACTTATCTCGAAGAAACCTATTATCACCGCCTGAACCCGGCCCAAGGCTTTGGCGTCCAGCGGGTCTATACCGAAGACGGCGCGCTGGACGAGACCATGGCCGTAAAAGACGGCGATGTGGTGCTTGTGCCCAAGGGCCACCACCCCTGCGCCGCGCCTTACGGGTATGAGATGTATTACCTCAACGTCATGGCCGGACCCTTGCGCAAATGGCGATTTGAAAACGATCCGGACCATGACTGGATCGCTCAGCGAGACGCGGATTGACCATGTATGGCTATTACTCCTCCGACGCCTGTGACCTGAACGAGTTCAAGGCGATCACCGCGCGCACCGTTGACCCCACGGATATTCCAAACGCCACCGGCGCGCCGAAAAACGTGCCCGTTTACGACTGCAAGGCTTTGGGCGACATGCTGCGCGATAGAGATCAACGCCGGTTCCTCATGGCCGAATGGGCGGAAATCCTGCACCGCGGGGCCGGGGTTTTCGTGCTGAAATCGGCGTGCAGCAATCTTGCTGCCATCGACGAAGCAACGGCCGTTTTCAACAGGATCATCGCAGCTGAAAAAGCCAAATCCGGCGGCGGGGCCGACCACTTTGCCGCTGCAGGCTCAAACGACCGCATCTGGAATTCGCTGCAAAAGCTTTGCGAAGAAGCACCGGACGTCTTCATCGACTACCACGCCAGCCCGGCCATCGATGCCGCCTGCGAGGCGTGGCTCGGACCGAACTACCAGATGACCGCGCAGGTGAACGTCGTGCACCCGGGCGGCCAACCTCAACAGGCACACCGCGACTATCATCTTGGCTTTCAGACGGCCGAGGTGAGCGCCACATACCCCGCCCATGTCCACGATCTGTCGCCTTTGATGACGCTTCAGGGCGGCATTGCGCATGTGGATGTCAGCATCGAAAGCGGGCCAACGAAGCTTTTGCCGTTTTCGCAGACCTATCGCCCGGGATATGCCGCTTGGCGGCGTGACGATTTCCGTGCGCATTTTGAGGACGCCCACGTCCAGTTGCCGCTTGCCAAAGGCGATGCGATCTTCTTCAGTCCGGCCCTTTTTCACGCCGCCGGTGCCAACACCACGACAGACGTCCACCGCATGGTGAACCTGTTGCAAATCTCGTCGCCCTTTGGCCGCGCCATGGAAACCATCGACCGCACGGGCATGTGCAAGACCCTGTTTCCGCTTCTGTCACGCGGTTGGCAAACCGGAGAGATCACAGAAAACACGCTGGATGTTGTCCTGTCCGCGGCCGCCGAGGGGTATGCCTTCCCGACCAATCTTGATCGCGACCCACCGGTCGGAGGCTTGGCCCCTCAGTCGCAAAAATCCCTGATGAAACAGGCGATTATGACAGGTGCCTCATTCGACCTTCTAAGTGCCGACCTTGATGCGCAAGACCGCGCCAAGCTGCCAAGCGCGCCCTGAAAGGCTGGCTTGCGCGCGCAACCTCGGTCCCTATGGTAAGGCGCAACAAGTAGCGAGAACCGCATGGGCAAGAACGTCCTCTGGATCATGGCCGATCAGTTGCGCTGGGATTATCTCAGTTGTTTCGGTGCGACCCATATCGACACCCCCCACCTTGATCGCCTTGCCGCCAGGGGCGTGCGTTTCAACAAAACCTATGTGCAGTCCCCGATTTGCGGCCCCTCCCGGATGAGCTTTTACACAGGTCGCTACGTGCGCAGCCACGGCTCGACCTGGAACAACGTGCCGCTGAAAATTGGCGAGATGACGCTGGGCGATCATCTGCGCGAGATTGGCGTAAAATGCTCTCTTGTGGGCAAGACCCACATGACGCCCGACAAGGAAGGCATGGCGCGTCTCGGCATTGAACCCGACAGCACCATCGGTGCGCTGGCCAGCGAATGCGGCTTTGAAGTTGTGGTGCGCGATGACGGCACCAACCATTCGGATTATCCCCATCGCCACGCAGAAGACTATGACGCTTACCTGCGTGCGCATGGCTTTGAGGGCGATAATCCGTGGGAGGAATGGGCAAACTCGGCGGAAGGCGAGAACGGTGAACTTCTGACGGGCTGGCTTTTGAAGAACTCGCATTTGCCCGCCCGCGTGCCTGCCGAGCATTCGGAAACGGCTTGGCTGACGACGCGTGGCATTGAATTCATCGAAGCCCAAGGCGACCAGCCCTGGCTTTGTCACTTAAGCTATATCAAGCCTCATTGGCCCTATCTGGCCCC
>JABDQU010000272.1 GCA_013042105.1 Boseongicola sp. | reverse complement strand
GTCCTGGAGGCGCTGTGCGACCCGCAATAAACCCAGCCGTCGGTTTCCAGCGACCGCGCTTCTTTTCATCGGCCAGGAACTGAGCCGCTTCTTCCTCGGCCGAGCCACCGATCTCACCGATCATAATGATCGACTGCGTCTCGTCATCCGCCAGGAACCACTCCAAAACGTCGATATGCTCGGTGCCCTTGATCGGGTCACCACCGATACCCACACAGGTCGACTGCCCCAAACCAACATCCGTGGTCTGCTTCACCGCCTCATAGGTCAAAGTCCCCGACCGCGAGACAACACCGACCGAGCCGCGCTTGTGAATATGCCCCGGCATAATGCCGATCTTGCAGGCGTCTGGCGTAATCACACCCGGACAGTTCGGCCCGATCAAGATCGACGACGAATTTTCCAAAGCGCGCTTCACCCGCATCATGTCCAGAACAGGAATGCCTTCCGTGATCGCCACGATCAAAGGAATTTCCGCATCCAACGCTTCCAAAATCGAGTCGGCCGCAAACGGCGGCGGCACATAGATCACGCTGGCATTCGCGCCGGTCTTGGCGACCGCTTCGTGGCACGAGTTGAAAACCGGCAGATCAAGGTGGCTCTGACCGCCCTTGCCGGGGGTCACACCGCCAACCATCTTGGTGCCATAGGCAATCGCCTGCTCGGAGTGAAACGTGCCTTGCGAGCCCGTAAAGCCCTGACAGATTACCTTGGTGTTTTCGTCGACGAGGACAGCCATGTGCAGTTCCCTATTGTTGCGGCCGAAGCCGTTCTACAGTCATAAAAGTTTCAATACCGTCCGGCCCGGGGCGAGTGCCCACATGCACAACGGCAATACGTTTCGGATTTAGCTGGCGCGCGGCCAGCAGAATGGTGCCATCCATTGCAGCACCTTCATGTGTCTCGGGCAGCGCGGCCTCGGTCAGAATGCCTTCCTGTGCCAAGGCCGTCACAGCCCTCTCAGCCGCGCGGGCCCCGTAATCGCCATCAAACGCCACTTCGCAGCGCCGATCCGTGCCCGGTGTCACATCACTCGTCGCAGGCGAAGGCGCGACGTCGGAAAACGGATCAAGGTCGTAAAAGTCATGGCGCAAATTGGCCAGATTGAACGCCCGCTTTGCCTTGGCCGCCGTCAGAAACGGCGAAAAGCAATTGTCGGCAAACAACGTCATGCCGCCCGTCGCATCCGACCCGGGCGACCGCGCATCAACAGCCCCGGCGGCAAGCAGAGCCATCGCCAAAACAGGCCCGGCCGCAGCAAGAGGCATATGTGGACTACGCTCCAACCTGCGCCTCCATTTCAGCTTCCTTCACGCTGGCATCGTGCCGCGCCAGCACATCACGCACCTGCGCGCGGCTCCAAAGCCCCATTGTCCGAGGCCCACCACGCGGCGACGTCATCACCAACTCGCCTGCGTCGTTCAATTCCGCCGTCTCAACGATCGTTTCGATTGGTTCAGGAAAGTTGAAGGGCGCCTTTGTCGGATTGAACTTCCGAAACGCCCCGTTCTCAGTGACGTTCCGGTTCGTCTCAACCAAATTTGACGTCATCAGAAGATACTTCGACCCCGAGGCTTCAAAGTTTCGGAAAAACTCCCAGCGCAACCAGAACTTCAGATGAAACAGACAATCGCGGCACATGAACAGATCCGCGCCGGGCAAATCATCCGACGTGATATCTGCCACAGCAAAGGACACCCCGTCGCGCGCATGCGCAG
The DNA here is from genome assembly GCA_013042105.1 of Boseongicola sp. Taxonomy (GTDB): domain Bacteria; phylum Pseudomonadota; class Alphaproteobacteria; order Rhodobacterales; family Rhodobacteraceae; genus Boseongicola. The sequence goes on along the minus strand of JABDQU010000272.1, from coordinate 991 downwards.
CCGTGTTGGCCGCAATCAGCGAGGACGAAATATCAAGCCCTGTGTAGTCGATCCCGCTTAGATCAACATGCTGCATCCACGCCCAGTCACCACAAGGCGCATCCACAAAGGATCTGACTTGATATGTCTCGAACAAAACCGGCAAAGCGCGACGCAAGTTCTCGGTGTACGACAGGCTCGATCCGAACCCCGACTTGGGGTGCGAGCCGCCTTCGGACCAATCCTTGTCCTCAAATAAGCGCTTCAGATTTCGTCGCATAGCATCATCAATCCTCAAGTCGGCCCCATGCCTTTCGGCACACCCGACTTACCCCTTAACCGCCTTCACGATCTTCTGAGCGCCATCTTTCAGGTTATCCGCTGCAATCACGTCCAGACCTGAATTGTTGATGATCTCTTTGCCCTTCTCGACGTTCGTCCCTTCAAGACGCACGACCAAAGGCACTTTCAGACCAACCTCTTTCACAGCAGACACAACGCCTTCGGCAATCACATCACAACGCATGATCCCGCCAAAGATATTCACCAGAATACCCTTCACCTGAGGATCGGACGTGATGATCTTGAACGCCTCGGTCACTTTCTCCTTCGTGGCGCCGCCGCCAACATCGAGAAAGTTCGCAGGCTCAGCCCCGTAAAGCTTGATAATATCCATCGTCGCCATCGCAAGACCGGCCCCATTGACCATACAGCCGATATCGCCATCGAGCGCGATATAGGCGAGGTCATGTTTGGAAGCCTCGATTTCCTTTTCATCTTCCTCGGTCTCGTCACGCAACTCCATCATGTCGGGATGACGGAACAGCGCATTACCATCGAATGAGACCTTGGCATCCAGCACCCGCAGATGGCCGTCCTTCATCACGATCAGCGGATTGACTTCCAGGAGACTCATATCCTTTTCGACAAAGGCCTTGTACAGGATCGGAAACAAGCTCTTGCCGTCTTCGGCCGCATCGCCGGACAATTCGAAAGCGGCGTTGAGTTTGGC
>JABDQU010000263.1 GCA_013042105.1 Boseongicola sp. | reverse complement strand
GTCGTCGAAGGTGCGGTTGGCGATCCAGTTGGGATCGGTAAGGTCCGAACGAATGCCTGAGAGCACCTGTGCGCGAACACGCTCAACGGCGTCTTCGTCAAAGCGTGGATTGACCAGCGCTTCGCGCAGAAGCGTGACGGCCTCGTCGCGGTTTTCGGTGAGCATTTGCACCGATACGCTGAGCGCGTCGTCCTGAACGCTGAACCCGAAGCTAGCGGCGAGGTCGTCACGGGCTTCGGCGAAGGCTGCGGCGTCCATGTCCCCTGCCCCTTCCTCGATAATCGCGGTCATTAGGTGGATGACTCCGCGCTTGCCTTCGGGATCGAGCGAGGCACCCCCAAGGAACCGGATTTCAAGCGAGACAAAGGGAATTGAGTTTTCCTGCACGAGCCAGGCTTCGATGCCACCGGGAGATGTGACTTCCTGAATTTCGACGGCGGCTTTCAGAGGCGCGGCCATCGCGATGGTCATCATAGTAGCGAGAACTAAGCGGATCATTGCATCAACTCCTCAGAGCCTTCGGGCATGACCCATCCGGTCACTGCGTTTCGGCGGTCAAAGATTTTTTCGGCGGCGGTCATGATGTCGTCTGCCGTCACATCGCCAAGAATATGCGGCCAGGCCTCAATATCTTCGATTGTCAGACCACTGGTCAAACCCGCGCCATAGGTGCGCGCCAGCGAAGACAGATTGTCTTGCGCGTAAATCTCGGAGGCCCGGATTTGCATGCGGATGCGTTCGAGGTCTTCCATGTTGACGCCGGTGACAAGGAAATCGGCGACGGCCTGATCCATGGCGGCTTCTGCTTCGGCGAGGCTGACGCCTTCGCTTGGGACCACGACCAGTCCGAAGGTCGTGTCATCCAACGACAAACCACTATAGAAGGCCGCCGAGTAGATCGCGACCTGCGTGTCGAATTGCAGCTTGTCTGCGAAGAACGAGGTGGTCGAAGAGCCGCCCAGAAGCTCGGCCAGAAGGGTCAGGGCGGCGGCTTCTTCCTGCGCGCCAGCATCACGTTCCGGCGCAAGATAGGTGCGCACGACATAGGCCTGCCCGATGCGCGGATCGGCATAGCTGAGGCGACGTTCGGCCAGTTGTGGTGGTTCGGTGACGCGGTTGCGTGGTTTGACGTTCGGGTTCGGGGGGATCACGCCGTAGTATTGTTCGGCCAGACGGCGCACCTCGTCGGGTTCGACGTCACCCGCGACGATCAGGATCGCGTTGTTGGGGCCATAGTGCTGTTCGTAAAAGGACACGGCGTCTTCAAGTGTCAGGGCTTCGGCTTCGTGCTTCCAGCCGATGATCGGGATGCCGTAGGGGTGGCTGAGGAACTGCGCGGCGCGGCGTTGTTCGCCAAAGAGCGCGCCGGGGTCGTTTTCGGTGCGCTGGTTGCGTTCTTCGATGACGACATCGCGTTCGGTGATGATGTCTTCTTCGACAAGCGCGAGGCCATCCATACGGCTGGCTTCCATGCTCATCATCAATTCAAGGCGGTCCGAGGCGACGCGCTGAAAATAGGCGGTATAGTCATAAGAGGTGAAGGCGTTGTCGCTGCCGCCGTTCCGGGCCACCGTGGCGGAAAATTCGCCCGGCTCCAATTCGTCGGTGGCTTTGAACATCAGGTGTTCAAGGTAGTGCGCAATGCCGGATGCGCCGCGTGGTTCATCCGCCGAGCCAACGCGATACCACATCATATGCACGACAGCCGGGGCGCGGTGGTCTTCCAGCACCACGACATCCATACCGTTTTCCAGCGAAAACGAGGTGACTTCGGCTGCTTTTAGCGGCCCTGCAAGGGCGATGACGAAGGGAATGATGACCGCGATGATCCGGCGCATGGTCTCTCCTTTAAGATGTGTCTGGTAGAGAAATGAGTGCGATTGCGGGTCTCTTCAAGCTGCACCAACAGACTTGTGAGCGGGGCGCGGCTTACTGGGTCGGCTCGGGCGGCACGGAAGGCGTGCGAATGCCGGCGCTGCGCAGGCGCTCAAGTTCGCTGAACTGGTCAAGGGATTGGGTTTCGTAGGCTTCGAAATACAGGTTCACGTTAAAGACACGCTCAAGCAGGCGGCCATCGTTGTTCTGGCGAAAACGCAGGTCCGATGCCGCAAGCGTGGCGCGAATGTCGGGCGACACGCCAAAGCGGCCGGTATAGCGCACAAGAGCACCGTCGTTTGAGGCCCGCGACAGCACCGTGGGATTGCCGCCAAGGGCTGCGATGGCATCGGCGCGCGGGGTCGGATCGGTGCGGTTGTTGCCACCCGGTGTCGGTGTGGGAAGGGCCGCGAGGTCTTCGGGAATGACAAGCGGTTCGGTTGGCAGCACCGCGAATTCATCTGGGCCGTCGCTGGCGGGCTCGCTGATGTTGAGAAGGTTTGGTGCGCGATCACTGTCGGAGTTGCCGCAAGCGGCAAGGGTCAGGGCTGCGAAAAACATCAATGAACGGGTCAACATGGGTTGGGTTCCTTGGCTCGTCACCGGTTTCTATCCCGCTTTCGCGTCGGCGTCACGGTCCTTTGGCGGATCCCCCGCCAGAAGGATGAGGCCGAAAGCACCGACGAAGATGGCGATGTCGGCGACGTTGAAGGACCACGGGTTTTCAAAGCCGCAGCAAGACATGTTGAGGAAATCGGCGACAGCGCCGTAGATCACGCGGTCGACGATATTGCCGATGGCGCCGCCGATGACGAGGCCAGCGGAGATTTGCACCCAAGCACCGGGGCGGTCGCGGCGCATCCAGACGACGATCCATGCCGAGATGGCCAGCGCCAGCGCGATGAGGATCCAGCGCATCATGTCCCCTGCCCCGGCGAACAGACCGAAGTTGATGCCCTCGTTCCAAGCCATGCGCAATGTGAGGTAGGGCGGTGCGACAAGGATTGTGCCGACGGTTTTCAGGCTCATGATCTGGACGACCCAGATTTTGATGATCTGGTCGATCACGAAAACCGCGATGGCGGTCCGGGTCATGGGGGCGAGGCTGGTCATCAGTGACGGAAGTGTCGCATACCGGTGAAGACCATCGCAAGGCCTGCGTCATCCGCCGCCGCGATCACTTCGTCGTCGCGCATCGAGCCGCCGGGTTGGATGATGGCGGTGGCGCCTGCTTCGGCGGCGGCCAGAAGACCGTCGGCGAAGGGGAAGAAGGCGTCCGAGGCGACAACCGAGCCGATGGCCGGGCTTTGCGCGGAGCCGATGTCGTCGCCCATGCGTCCAGCTTTCAAGGCGGCGATGGTGGAGCTGTCGATGCGGGACATCTGGCCTGCGCCGATGCCGACCGTGCCGCCGTTAGCCGCGTAGACGATGGCGTTGGATTTCACGTGTTTCGCGACGGTCCATGCGAAACGCAAGTCCGTCATTTCCGCGTCAGAAGGCGCGCGTTTGGTGACGACTTTGAGGTCTTCAGGCGCGACGAACCCGTTGTCGTCGTCCTGCACCAGCCAGCCACCTGCGACTTGCCGGACGGCAAGGCGGGCCTCGCGCGGATCGGGGAGGCCTCCGGTGGTGAGGAGGCGCAGGTTCTTTTTGTTGGCGAAGATTGCCTTGGCTTCGTCCGTAGCGTCGGGGGCGATGACGACTTCGGTGAAGATTTGTGTGATGGCCGTGGCGGTGTCGGCGTCAAGCGTGCCGTTCAGGGCGACGATGCCGCCAAACGCGCTGGTGCGGTCGCAGTCAAAGGCGCGTCCGAAGGCTTCTGCGAACGTTGCACCGCGGGCCACACCGCTGGGGTTGGCGTGTTTGATAATCGCGACGGCGGGGCCGTCTTCCGGGGCAAATTCAGCGACGAGGCGGAAGGCGGCGTCGGTGTCGTTGATGTTGTTGTAGGACAGTTCCTTGCCCTGATGCTGTTTGGCGGTGGCAAGGCCGGGAGTGTCGGAGCCGTCGGTGTAGAAGGCCGCCGACTGGTGCGGGTTTTCGCCATAGCGCAACGATTGGGCGAGCGTTCCGGCGAAAGCGCGGCGACGGGGCGTGGCGTCGTTCAGCGCGTCGGCCATCCAGGTGGAGACGGCGGCGTCGTAAGCGCCGGTGCGCGCGTAGGCCGTGGCTGCGAGGCGCTGGCGGAAGGCATAAGTTGTGCCGCCCACGGCTTTCAGTTCGGCGAGGACCGCGTCGTAGTCAGCGACGTCGACGACCACATTGACGAATTTGTGGTTCTTGGCAGCCGCGCGGATCATCGCAGGGCCGCCGATGTCGATGTTTTCAATCGCGGTGTCGTAGTCGGCGCCAGCGGCGACGGTT
>JABDQU010000262.1 GCA_013042105.1 Boseongicola sp. | reverse complement strand
TATCACAAATGGACGTGTAGAAGGTTTCGTGGCGGGTCATGATATCCTTTCAGCAAACGTTGCTATGTCTTTGTCAGAAGAAGGGTGATCGAACGACACATCCATGCCGCGCGGCTCGGCTTCGATCGGGCGCGCCCACAGAGCAGCGAAAGCGACGCCAAGGTCGACACCCTCATGCAGGATGGCGCGCACCGTCTCGCAAATCGGCATGGACACACCGACGCGCCGGGCAAGATCAGTGACCGATTTGGCGTTGAATTCACCTTCGACAACGACTGGGCGTCCGTCAAAACAGGTACTTCGTGCCAGTCCCTGTCCCAGTTGGTGGCCTAGCGCCATATTGCGGGACGTCGTGCTTGAGCACGTCAGCGACAAATCCCCGATCCCTGATAGTCCGGTCACGGTCTCGCGGCGGCCGCCGAGCGTCTCGGCAAGCTGCTTCATTTCATCGAGACCCCGTGTAATCAACGCCGCGCGTGTGTTTTCGGCAAACCCGGCACCACTCATCATGCCACAGGCAATGGCGACAACGTTCTTCACCGCCCCGCCGATTTCAACGCCGACCAGATCGTCGGACACATATGCCCGGAAACTCTCGGTTGTCAGCGAAAGCGCCAGCCGAACAGCCGCGCTGCGCTCAGGATGCAACCGGTCAGAGTGGTCAAACGGAAACGCCACGGTCGCGGCGGTCGGATGCCCAAGCGCGGTTTCGCGCGCAAATGTCGGACCTGAAACGCAGCCAATCGGGTGGCTCGGCAGCTCTTCCTTCGCCACTTGAGCCATCAGAAGTCCCGTTTCAGCTTCAATCCCCTTGGCGCAGACCGCAACGGGTATTCCCTCGGGCGCGTGCTCGGCCACCTGACGCGCCACAGATCGAATGCTGCGCGATGGCACCACCAGCAAAACGGCATCCACGTCAGAAAGAGCATCGCTCATATCATGCGTTCCAAGCAGAGACTTTGGCAGCACCACATCCGGCAAATACCGGCTATTGCGCGCGTTGGCGTTAATGTCGTCGATCACGGCGCTGTTGCGACCCCAAAGCCGGGTTTCAAGCCCGGCATGTGCCAATGTCGCCGCAAGCGCGGTGCCCCATGACCCCGCGCCGATTACCGCCGCGCTTGCGTATCTGTTAGATCTCGCAGGAAAGGGATCGCCCAAGAATTGTTCGTGCCTCATGATATACCTCGCCACGCTTTCACGCGTTTTTGTTTTCTGCGCCTGATCGTGGTCGCAGCAAATCTGGTCAAACAGGCGCCTTGCACCCCTTCAATTACGGTCGAATGCCTGGCCGTCAACAATGCAGGCGCAGAAAGTCGCAATTTACAGTTATTTTTGCCGATTTTCGCCTGGTATGCGCACAATTCAATGGCGGTTTTGATTAAATATTGTGCAAATTAGTGTCGCAAACAGATAATTTTCATGTCGTTTTTTGACGTTTTCTGCATCTGCACTAAAGTCGCTTGTGAGGCCAGAAGCGCTGAGATGCATCGCTTCATGGCCGCCAACGACAAAATGAACAAGGAGCTTCTCCACTATGCATACATCGGTTCGTACGGTGATTTTCCCGGTTGCGGGAATGGGCACCCGCTTTCTTCCCGCCACGAAAGCGACGCCGAAGGAGTTGCTTCCGGTTCTTGATACACCACTGATTCAGTATGCCATTGATGAGGCACAGGCCGCCGGTATAGAGCGCATGGTATTCGTCACGCATCCATCAAAACACGCTATCGAACGCTACGTGATGGACGATGCGAAACTGCGGAGCGACCTGAAATCGCGCGGCAAGATCGCCCTGGCGGATGAACTTCAGGACGCCGCGCTCAGCCACCGGACCGATGACGTCGTATTCACAATTCAAGACCAGCCGCTGGGGCTTGGGCACGCTGTTCTTTGCGCGCGTGACCACGTCCTGCCGGGTCCGGTCGCCGTCGTCCTGCCCGATGATCTGATCCTCGGGAAAGGGTGTCTTGGGGAAATGATCGACGCTTATGGTCGCGATGACAGCGGTCATCTGGTGGCTGCGATGACGGTCGCACGCGAGGACACGAAGAAATACGGTATTCTAACGCCATCTGGCGACAACGGTTCGGTTTTGCGGGCCAGTGGCATGGTGGAAAAGCCCGACCCCGCGCACGCCCCATCATGTGAAGCGGTCGTCGGTCGATATATCCTCGACGCTTCGATCTTTGACGACCTCGCCTCTCAAACGTCGGGGGCTGGCGGCGAAATCCAACTGACCGATGCTATTGCGGCTGGTATTTCACGCGTCGGTCTTTCAGGGTTTCGCTTCTCTGGAACACGCTTTGACTGCGGCTCGAAAGCGGGAATGTTTCGCGCGACTCTGAACCTTGCAGCAAGAGACGGCGAATGCTTGGAAGTGCTTCGGGAGCACGCCGTCGCATCCCACCAAACCGCCGCCGCCTGACAATAATCGAACTGCATTTGTGGCTCAAACAAGATGCCTAAGGTCCCGCTGATGTTCTTTGACGAAAACGCGCGGTGAGACGGGTGAGTGGCTGGTCGTGCACGGCTGAAACGCAGCGTCCCTGCGCAGGTTTAACGATGTAAGTGGGGGCCGCTGACGCAGGAATTCGGCCAATGCTAGAGCAGCGGCTTTGTCTTCGTTCTCATCTCGCATCCCCTCAAGGATCATCATGAGCGATAGACGCGCCCTTAGCAAAACAAGGCTATCTGCCTCAAAGGCCGTGTCGGGTTTCACGCACGACCATCAAAAGACGGCGATAGGCGTCATGAATCGTGGGAATGGCCCAGGAAACGGGCGCAAATTACGAGCTGGCCAGCAATTGCCTGCGGCAAACTTCGCTAACTTGTTGATTTGATTGGCGCACCCGACAGGATTCGAACCTGTGGCCTCTGCCTTCGGAGGGCAGCGCTCTATCCAGCTGAGCTACGGGTGCCTGTGAGGGCGTATACTGAGCCGGGTTCGTGCTTGCAATATCGGAATTCAGCGCCGTGCCCCAGGCACTCCCCCTGCGACAATTATCTGTCGCAAGAGGAGCTGAGGTTGGGAAGTGACCTCAAGGGCGTCCCGGCGTACCGGGGACCGAAGTTCCGGTGGTGGGTGTGCGTCCGGACGAAGAACTGTCGTCGCTGTCACGATCGCGGTCGGGCGGCGGCGGCGTGCAATCCCACTCCACAGATCCGTCCGCCAGCGTCATCGGCTCACAATCATCCTCAGGAATGCATTCGGGCGGCTGTGGCGCCGTTCCCGGCACGTAAACGTAGCCTTCCTCGCAGGCTCCGTTCCCGAACTTGTCGAAGGTCGGCTGGGGTGTGATCATAGGCTCTGGCTGGCTTGCACAGGCAGCGGCGAGACCAACGATCCCGACACATCCAGCAAGATTGAGAATTTTCATAATAACTGTCCTTGGTTTTGTTGAGGCGAACCTTGCGCCTCATTTAAACAGGTCTTGATTGGACATTAAGCAGAATTGATGCATAATAATTCTGCATAATTGCAGGATAGTCGATGGATTGGAGTCATCTGAAGGTCGCATTGGCGGTTTCGCGGGGCGGAACACTGACGCGCGCGGCACAGTTGCTGTCGATGGATCAAACGACGGCCGGGCGACGGCTCAATGCGCTTGAAGATCAGCTTGGCGTCAGTTTGTTCGTGCGGGCAAAAAGCGGGTTTCTGGCCACCGAACAGGGCCAGATCATTCTTGAGCGCGCGCTGAGGATAGAGTCCGAGATCGACCGTATGGGCGAAGATATCGCCGCGTCTCATGCGGGGGCGGTCGGGGTTGTGCGCCTCATGACGAACACCTGGATTCTAGAGCGACTGGCACAAGGCGTGATGCCGAAACTTGCCCGCGACCATTCCAAACTGCAGATGGTCTTATCGGGGCGCCTGCCGCCGACTCCGCTTCACGGAGAAGCCACGCTGTCTTTCTGGTTTGACGCGGCACCTCATTCCTCTGAAGTCTCTCTGCCGTTTTGCCGGGTTCCTTATGCCGCCTATAAAGCGCGCGATATCGAGGTTGACCCGAATGACTGGGTCCTGTTTCGCGACGACGATGCGCATGGACCTTCGTTTTCAAGGCAGGTGCAAAAGAGACTGGGGTCCGATGCGCGGGTGCGGCTGACGGCGACTGATGCGCATACGTTGAGGAATGCGGCGCGTGCGGGCATCGGACAGGCCTTGTTGCCCGTTTGTGTTGGACGCATTGATCCAGCGCTGGAAGCGGTCGATACGG
>JABDQU010000261.1 GCA_013042105.1 Boseongicola sp. | reverse complement strand
GGCGCGTCGGCGAGAAGGTTGTTGAAGCTCTCGTTTCCGGTGTTGTTCTGCAGTTTGTTGATGACAGCGAAACCGCCATTATCCAGCACCAGCACGATCATCTTTTTCTGTGTCAAAACAGAGGAGTAGATATCGGAGTTCATCAGCATGTAGGAGCCGTCTCCGGTGAAGACGATGGTGTCGGCGTCGGGTTCTTTTTCGGATTGTGCGATCCTTGCGCCCCAGCCTCCGGCGATTTCGTATCCCATGCAGGAAAAGCCGAATTCAACGTCCACAGTGCCCACATCAAGGGTGCGCCAGTTCGCTGTGACCTCTGCGGGAAGACCACCTGCCGCCGCGACCACGCGGTCGCGTTTGTCGCAAAGGGCATTCACCACGCCGATGGCTTGCGCATAGGAATTCGGCCGGTTTCCGGGGCGAACATTCTCGGCAACATACGCGTTCCACTTCACGCGCTCGGCCTCGGCGAAGTCGACCCAGTCCGCAGGGGCCTTGTAGTCGGACATCGCGGCATCCAGCGCATTCAGGCCAAGTTTTGCGTCTCCGACCACCGGCAGGGATTGGTGCTTTCCCGCATCATGGCGTGCGGCGTTAACCGAGATTAATTTTGCGTCCTTCGAAAAGGCCGTCCACGACCCCGTGGTAAAGTCCTGAAGCCGGCAACCTACCGACAAGATGACGTCGGCTTTTTCGGCCACAGCGTTCGCGCTGTCCGAGCCGGTGACGCCGACAGGACCGATGTTCAACGCATGTTCGTTAACCATGTTCGCGCGTCCGGCAATAGTTTCGATCACCGGGATCTGGTGCGCTTCTGCAAAGGCCGTCATCTCGACCACGGCACCGGAATACTGAACACCGCCGCCTGCAATCATGATAGGCCGTTTCGCGGATTTCAAAAGGTCTACGGCATCTGCAACCTCGTCCGCATCAGGCGTAACACGCCGAATTCTATGCGTTTTCTCTTCAAAGAAAGCCGTCGGATATTCATAAGCCCATCCTTGAACATCTTGCGGCAAACCAATGAATGCCGGACCGCAATCTGCGGGGTCCAACATGGTTGCAAGGGCGGCTGGCAAGGATTGGATCACTTGGGCGGGATGTGTGATGCGGTCCCAGTATCGACTGACCGACTGAAAACCGTCGTTAAGACCTAAGGCAGGGTTTCCAAAGTGCTCAAGCTGCTGCAACACCGGGTCGGGAAGGCGGGTCGTGAAGGTGTCTCCGCAGAGCATTAACATTGGTAAACGATTGGCATGTGCCAAAGCTGCCGCCGTGAGTAAATTCGCGGTTCCGGGACCTGCAGAGGCCGTGCAAAACATGAACCGACGGCGCAAATGGTATTTCGCGTAAGCCGCCGCGGCGAATCCCATGCCCTGTTCATTCTGTCCCCGGTAAAGCGGAAGCGTGTCGCGATGATCATAGAGCGCTTCACCCAGACAAGTGACGTTTCCATGTCCGAAAATGCCGAAACCACCGCCGCAGACACGTTGGCGTTCTCCATCAATTTCAATGAATTGCGCATTGAGATAGCGAATGATCGCCTGAGCGGTTGTCAGGCGGATTGTCTGGTCGCTCATCGAGGCTTCCTTCCCGAGAGGTTCGAAATTTATCCGTTCCGGCACCAAGGTGCTTGACGGTATTGTCGCTTAGAAGATACCCGTGTTGCAACCGGTTGCAATGTGTTTTTCGAGGACAGACCATGACAGAAATTGGCGTTGGTATCATCGGTGGCGGGTATATGGGCAAAGCGCATGCCGTGGCTTACGCCGCGGTTGGGGCGGTTTTCAACACTCAACTTCGCCCCCGGCTTGAAATGGTTGCGGCGTCCTCACGGGCTTCCGCTGAACGCTATGCCAAGGATTTCGGGTTCCGCCGCGCCGCTGAAAACTGGGAATCGCTGGTGCGCGATCCCGCGGTGGAAGCGGTTGTCATCGCATCGCCGCAGTCCACCCATCGCGCGGCCGCCGAGCTTGCATTTTCGCTGGGCAAGCCGGTCTTTTGCGAAAAACCGCTCGGGGCAAGCGTCGCCGATGCCGAGGCCATGGTTGCGGCGGCATCTGCTGCGAAATGCGTGAACATGGTGGGCTTCAATTACATCCGCACGCCGGCATCGCAATACGCGCGCAAGCTGATTTCTGACGGCACAATCGG
>JABDQU010000260.1 GCA_013042105.1 Boseongicola sp. | reverse complement strand
AAAGTTAACGCGCCGTTACCTTGAAAGGCGCAACGCCCGGCCCCTTTCACCCTTTCAAAAATACCTATTCCCGAAACCAGCCTTCCGAGCCCACCTTGCCATTCCGCCCAGACTTGTCATGTTGCCGACAATGCTGACCTTCGCGCTTGCCGTCTTTTTCCTGATCATCACCCCCGGCCCGGGTGTTCTGTCGCTCGCGGGCGTCGGTTCGGCGTTCGGCTTTCGCCACGGTAGTCAATACCTCGCCGGGCTGTTCATCGGCACAAATCTGGTTTCGCTCGCCGTCATAACCGGTCTCGCCGCCGTCATCCTCGCCGATCCGCGTATCCGCACAGTCTTTTACATCCTGTCGGTCGGATATCTTTTCTATCTCGCCTTTCGCATCGCCTTTGCCGGCTCCCGACTGGCCTTTATTGAACGCGCAGCACCGCCCGGCATCAAAGGCGGTATCCTGCTTCAGGCCGTGAACCCCAAAGCCTATGCCGTTAACACAGCTCTTTTTTCAGCCTTTGCATTCCTGCCCGAAGCCCCGGCAGTGGAAATCCTGCTCAAGCTTGTGATCCTGAATACCATATGGATCGCCATACATTTTCTGTGGCTTTGGGTCGGCATCACGCTCAGACGCCTCGACCTGCCCGAACAAACCCAGCGCGGCATCAACATCGCCATGGCCGCCTCAATGCTGATCGTCGTCGCCCTCGCCGCCTTCGCACCGCACTAACCCATCAGCCCCGAAACAAGCCTCCGCCCTTCCGCCATCGTTGCCTCAAGATCCAACGTCGCCATCTCGCCCGCGCGCACAATCCGCCGCCCCTCGACAAACAGATCCCGCACCCGCGTCGGCCCTGCCAAAAGCATCGCCGCCGCGTCCCAACTGCCCGCACTCTCGATGCCCCGCACATCCCAAACCGCAATGTCCGCGCGCATCCCCGGCTTCAGCCGACCGATATCGTCGCGCCCAAGAACCTCAGCCCCGCCCACAGTCGCAATCTCCAAGGCCTCACGCGCGGCCATCTTGTCCGCACCGCCCTGCACCCGCTGCAACAACATCGCCTGTCGCGCCTCACCGATCAGATTGGCCATGTCGTTCGACGCCGACCCATCCACCCCAAGCCCGACGCGCACGCCTGCATCCCGCATCGCCCGCACCGGCGCAATCCCCGAGCCAAGCCGACAATTCGAACACGGACAATGCGCAACGCCGGTCCGACTTCTTGCAAATAAATCAATCTCTTGCGCGTCTAATTTCACACAATGCGCATGCCAGACATCATCGCCCGTCCAGCCCAAATCCTCTGCATACTGCCCTGGACGACAGCCAAATTTCTCCAGCGAATAAGCAATATCTTCATCGTTCTCCGCCAGATGAGTGTGAAGACGCACCCCCTTATCGCGCGCCAAAACCGCGGCATCCCGCATCAAATCGCGACTGACCGAAAACGGCGAACAGGGCGCAACACCCACGCGCACCATCGACCCCGGCGCGGGGTCGTGAAACGCATCAATCACCCGGATGCAGTCTTCCAGAATAGCGGCTTCCGCCTCAACCAGATGATCCGGCGGCAACCCACCGGCACTTTCCCCGATCGACATGGACCCCCGCGTCGGATGGAACCGCAATTCCACTTCGCCCGCCGCCCAGATCGTGTCATCAAGCCGCGCACCGTTTGGAAACAGATAGAGATGATCCGAACTGGTGGTGCACCCCGACAAGGCCAACTCCGACAAGCCCAAAAGCGTCGACACCCGCATCTCATCCGGTCCAAACCGCGCCCAGATCGGATACAAGGTCTGCAACCACCCGAACAGCAGCGCATCCTGCCCGCCCGGAACCGCCTTGGTCAGCGTCTGGAACAAATGATGATGCGTGTTGACCAGCCCCGGCGTGACCACGCAGCCGCGCGCTTCAATAACCTCCGCACCCGACGCCTCAAGGTCTGTGCCAACAGCGCGGATCACACCGCCTTCGATCAGTATATCGCCGCCCAAAACATCCTCACCCGCCATGGTGATGATCGTCTCGGCATTCTTTATCAGAGTTTTTGTCATGTTTGCTCCTGGTCCTGTCGCTCTCTTCGGACCAGGTGGGTCAAAAGGACGACAGAAGAGAGCGTTAAAGGACTCGTCCTTCCGACCAGCCTAGCGTTTCACCGGCCGCGCGTCCATCACCGACCTTGCGCCAATAGCGCCAGAGCCGCGCGATGAAGCTCCGGCGTTGCGGCAGCGATCACTTGCCCGCCCTCATGCACCGCCCCGCCTGACCAGTTCGTCACGACGCCACCCGCAGCCTCGACAACCGCAATCGGTGCCTGCACGTCATAGGCCTGCAAACCGGCCTCGATCACCAGATCAATCTGCCCCGCCGCCACCAAAGCATAAGCATAACAATCGCACCCATACCGCGTCAGCCGGACCTCATCCGCCACCCGGGCGAAAGCACGGCCTTCGTCCAGTGTTCCAACCTCGGGAAACGTCGTAAACAGTGTGGCATCGGCCAAATCGGTCGTGGCCCGGACTTTGAGATCTCGCGCGCCCATCGGCCCCAACATATCCGCCCGCCCCGGCCCGCCGTAAAACCGCTCGCCGATGTAGGGCTGATCGATTGCCCCCAGCACCACACCGTCCGCATTGGACAAGGCAATCAGAACACCCCACGTCGGCGTGCCTGAAATATAACCGCGCGTGCCGTCAATCGGATCAAGCACCCAGGTCAAACCAGAGGTGCCCGCCTTGGCCGCAAACTCCTCACCCAGAATACCGTCGTCGGGTCTGCGCTCTGCCAGAACCGCGCGCATCGCAGCCTCGGCCCCCCGGTCCGCCACCGTTACCGGATCAAAGTCCACGCGTTTGCTCTCGGCCTTCAAATCCGCCTGCCGGAAATGGCGCAGGGTCTCAACCCGCGCCGCATCCGCCATCGCATCCACCACGGACCAAATCTCATTCACATCGAAATCAGACAAAAGAAAACCCCCACGCCATCGGGCATAGGGGTTTGCGTAACAGACCCGTGGTCCGGGTCAAGCAAAGGAGGCGTTAAGCGACGTCGCTCAGGACGCGCGCAAGTTCAAACAAGCGGCGGCGTTGCGTTTCAGGGATCGCATAATAGGACCGAACCAACTCAAGCGCTTCTTTGTCGGCCAAAATATCGCCGGGCACTGTTTGGTTTTCAATGGATTCTTCGGACTCGCTGGCAAGTCCATCGAAGAAGAAGCTGACAGGAACGCTAAGTGTTTCCGCAATATCCCAAAGACGGGACGCAGAGACACGGTTCATACCAGTTTCGTATTTTTGTATTTGCTGGAATTTGATACCAACATGCTCTGCCAGCTGTTGTTGGGTCATTCCCACCATCCAACGGCGGTGCCGAATTCTCTTCCCAACATGTACGTCAACCGGGTGTTTCATTTTAAAATCCTTACAACCATGGATATACATGACCCTATTCAACACAACTTTAATAGCTGTCTTTTTAGGTAGGTCTTGCCTCAAGGACTTAATCTCAAGGCCGATACGGCGCACATCCTACAGACATGACCGGTAAACTCCAAATAATCAGTATATTACGGCATACATTCATGCGACTAAAACGCTCAAATTGTCTATAAATAACGTCGGCGGGAACCCGCGCGCTTGCAAAACCAAAGTCGAGAATCATTCAAATGTTCGAATCTATCGCATGATTAGCCTCACCGTTGCCGCACCAGACGCCGTGCCCACCCTCATAACGACTCAGTGCCCCGACCCTTCCGAGACGCAAATTCAGGTCAAAATCGCCGCGACGGCCCTCAATTTCGCGGATCTCCTGCTTACCCAGGGCCGCTATCAGGACACACCGGACTTCCCTCTCGTGCCGGGTCTCGAAATCGCGGGCACCGTCACGGCCCTTGGCGCACAGGTCACCCGCCTCAAAGTCGGCGACCGTATCGCCGCGATCACCGGCCACGGAGGCCTCGCCGAATACGCCGTGCTTGACGCCAATCGCGCCATTGTCCTGCCCGAAACGATCAATTTCGAGACAGCCGCAGCCTTCCAGATCGCCTACGCGACCGCTCATCTGGCCTTGATCCGACGCGCCAGACTGGCCGCGGGCGAAAAAGTCGTCATCCTCGGGACTGCAGGCGGCGCAGGCCTTGCCGCTGTCGAAGTCGCAAAAGCCGCCGGTGCGACGGTCATCGCAGCCGCGCGCGGCGCAGACCGCCTGAAAGTCGCCCAAAAGGCCGGAGCCGACATCACCATCGACAGTGCGGCAGAAGACCTGCCCGAAACGCTTTTGCAACACGCGCCTTTCGATATCGTCTATGACGCGGTGGGCGGCGCAGACGGCACAGCAGCCGCCCGTCGCCTCGCACCCGAAGGCCGTCACCTCCTCATCGGCTTTGCCAGCGGCGATCACCCGACCCTGAAACCCAACCACCTTCTTGTGAAAAACATCGACGTGATCGGCTTCAACATCTCGGCCTATTCGAAAGTGAACCCCACCGCACTTACCGACAGCCTGACCACCCTCCTCACATGGCTGGCGTCAGGTCAAATTCGACCACACATCGGCCACAGGTTCCCCTTAAGCGACGCAAACGAGGCACTCGACCTCCTCAAAAGCCGCAAAGCCACCGGGAAAATCATCGTCACGCCGTAAGCGCCAGCTTGGGCGCGCCATAAGACCGGCGCACCAACTGCGCCAGATGATCCTTCACGGTGCTCTGCGTCACATCCGACACATACATGTTGATGTGCTTTTCTCCGACCGTCGGAAGCGCCCCATTGTGGCTCACCTCCTCCAACTGCGGCGCATTGGTGCCCTCGATCTGCGCAAACACCGCCAAATCCGCCGCAACCACCGCCTCAACGGTGCGCGTTGATTCCGAATCCACCGCCATCTCCCATGTCACGCCCGCGCGATCCAACGCCTTCATCATCGACTTTCTGAACTGGCAATGCGGCTCGGACGCCAAAGGCAAAGGCCGCCGCTGCCACGCCGACCCACCGGGCGCGCCATACCAAACCATCGGCTTGGTCACCAAAGTCTCGCCGTTTGGGTCAACATGATCTTCCGTTGTCAGAATAATATCGCACTGCCCGTCGGCAAAAAGCTCCTTCAGCCGCGCCGTCCAGGACGACAACAACTGAACCCGCATCCGCGGATACTCTGCATTGAAGATCTGCAAAATGTTCGGAACGCCCGGATATATGATGTCGTGCGGCACGCCCAATACCAAAACACCCTCATACGCCTGATCCGTCATCTGACTGAACACTTCATCGTTCATCGCAATCATCCGCCGCCCATAGGCCAACAACTGCTCCCCCTCCGCCGTCACCCCGATCGTGCGCGACGACCGATCCAAAAGCGCCACCCCCAAGGACTCCTCCAGCCGCTTCAACTGCATCGACACTGCCGATTGCGTCAGGTTCAAAAGCCCCGCCGCCTTGGTAACGCCCCCCATATCGGCCACCGCCACAAACGAGCGCAACGCGGTCAGGTCCAGATTTCTCGGCATATCAAATTCCTTGATGTCAAACGTCAAAAACATTCGTTTCACTAATTTATTCCGACATGGCAAACATATCAAGCTTGTTGATGCAAGCGCGGCGAACCATCACTTTGAGAAGGAATTCAGATATGTTCACAACCACCAACACCGCCCGCTTTGTCACTGCACCGACCCGCCAGAGAGGCCTCGTGCATTGGCTCCACGCGCTGATCGCAGCGCATAAATCGCGGATTGCCCTTGCAAACCTCGACGCCGCAGCCCGTGCAGACGTCGCCCTCACCCAGTCAGACGTCCAAACCGAACTTGCCCGCCCGCTCTGGGACGTGCCGCAGGCGTGGAAGCGCTAATCCGCGTATCCGACAAAAAGACTCGTTTTTCAGGGCTTCGGCCTTGAAAAACACACAAACCCCGCCAATATTCATCCTTAGGAATGTCCGGACAGTCCGGGCATGTGGAATTTCGTCAAGGAGACTTCCTCTTATGGCACAGTATCAGACCGTCCGCACCGCACCCGGTGTCCGCACGGCCGAGATCGATGCGGGCCTTCGCGCCCATATGAATAAAGTCTACGGCACAATGTCCGTAGGCATGTTGATCACTGCACTCGCTGCATGGGCTATCGCTGGCCTCGCTGTCACATCCGATCCGTCGGCGACAGGCATCGCGATCCGTGAGGGCGAATATCTCTCCGCCTTGGGCGCAACCATCTACACAACGCCGCTGCGTTGGGTGATCATGTTTGCTCCTCTGGCCTTCATCTTCTTCGGCTGGGGCGCTCTGATGCGCCGCGCATCGGCAGCAGGCGTGCAACTGGGCTTCTTCGCCTTCGCATCCGCCATCGGCCTGTCGATGAGCTCGATCTTCCTTGTCTTCACAGACTTCTCGATCGTGCAGACCTTCGTCGTCACTGCCATCGCCTTCGCGGGCCTCAGCTTGTGGGGCTACACCACGAAGAAAGACATCTCCGGATGGGGCACATTCCTCATCATGGGCGTGATCGGCCTAATCGTGGCAATGATCGTCAACATCTTCCTCGCATCCCCTGCGATGATGTTCGCGATCTCGGCAATTGGTATTCTGATCTTTGCAGGCCTCACCGCCTACTACACGCAAGACATCAAGAACCAGTATGTCCAGCACGCAGCCCACGGCGATCAGGAATGGCTCGACAAAGCCGCCTACGACGGCGCGCTCAGCCTCTACATCAGCTTCCTGAACATGTTCCAGTTCCTGCTGATGTTCATGGGCCAGCAGGAATAGCGATAGCTTCAGACAAAACCGAAAAGGCCGGCCTCAGCGCCGGCCTTTTTCGTGCGACCAGCCAATCAGGCCCTCGATCTATCCCGGCCTGTTGCTGGCACGCAGCCTGCTCAGCGTCACCGGCGTGACCCCCAGAAACGATGCAATCAATGAATGGGTAAACATGTCCTCGCAGCCCGGATAAGTCTCGCGAAACCACGCCAGCCGCTCCGCCCCGCCAAGCGCCGCCAGACACCACTCACGATCCGCCTTTTCGCTCAGCGCATCCCGCAAAACGCCGTTTGCCCAGTTTCGAACAGCCTGCGAAGATATCATCAACCGCGTCAGCAGACCCGCATCGATCCGCGCGCAGGACACATCCGTTGTCGCGACAACAGACACGCGCGAAACCCCATCCCGCGTGCGTGCAATACTCGGGGTGACCACACATGGCGCAACAAAGAACCCGACACACACTTCCTTGCCCTCCGGATCACAAATCGTGCTGGCAAGTCGCCCCTCCAGAGCAATGAACTCGTCGGTCGCGGACGCGCCCTGAAAGACAAGCGCCCCACCCCGCCTCACAGGCTTTTTCGTCCAGTTTTGCGCAAATGCATCCAGACAAACCTCATCTGACAAGTCGGCGGATTGTGCCAGAAAGGTTCGTAGATCAATCATCGCATACCTTATCAAATGATAATGCCGGAGGCGCCATCTGGGTCCATGTCTGACACATAACCTGGAGCCAACAAACCAATGAATATATTCCCAAAACATATAGGCCTGACGGCGATCAGCTTTGCCACGATCGCGACCCTTATCTACCTGCTGATGATCAACGTCACGCTTACACATATTGAAACACTCTCCGGCCACGCCCCCTTTGACATGCGCCCCTTCGGCTACAGCCCCGCCGATGCTGCCGCCCTTCTGGACGCCTTGGGCGCTGAAGGACGCGCCTATTATCTGAGCCACCAGATACCATTGGACACACTCTACCCGGCGAGCCTCGCGCTCACCTTGATCTGCACAATCCTCTGGTTCGGCCAGAGCATGAGCCACCGCGCGCACCTCGCTGCTGGCATCCTCTTGTCACTTGGCGCAGCACTTTTTGACTATGCCGAGAACCTCACAATCATTGCACTGATCTGGAACTGGCCGGACACGCCCACCCTTCTGGTAAACGCGGCAAGTGCCGCAACACTGCTCAAATCCGCTCTCACAACACTGGCCGTCCTGCAAACACTTCTCATTGCAATTCTCTGGACACGCAGCCCCCGAACCAAGCGTCCTGCCTGAAAAAAGACGACGCAGCGCGGCAACCGCTGCTATTTCACCCTTTCAAAAATACCGAAAAAAAGGGCCGCGCGACGCCAGTCGCCCGGCCTTTAAAACATCATGCGTCTGACCAAAGGTCAGACTCAATTCTGGGTGTAGGGCGCCCCCTCTCCAACACGTCGCCGCGGCTGCTGAAACCACACCAACACGCCCGCCGAATCGCTTCTGCGATTTACCGCAGCACAGGTCCGCTCCCGTGCCTGCCACCCCGAAAACGCGCGTCTGCATGGCCGGGCGAAAGCCACGCTCAGGCCCTAAAGAACAAGGCCCTTCGCGGCAACGAAACCTGATTTTTCCAAAAACCCCTTGCCGAAACCGGTTTCGGAAGTTTCCCTTAGTGTCAGGGAGGACGAACCGTGCAGACTGCCAGCACAGATATGAGCACCAAAAGACCGGCACCAAACCGGTCACGGGTGACAATCGCAGACGTTGCCAAAGACCTCGGTGTTACCAAAAGCACCGTCAGTCGCGCGCTCAACGGCTATCCCGATATCGCCGAGACGACCCGGCTGCGCATCAGCCGCGCCGCCGAGCGGCTTGGCTACCGCCCGCTCAGCCACGCCCAGGCCATTCGTACCGGCCGCGTGCGCTCTTTGGGCCTCGTTTTGCAGATCGACAGCGAAGACAGCGCTCGCCCCTTCCTCGCCAACTTCATTGCGGGCATCACACAGGCCGCCAGCGCCGAAAACTGGACGGTAACCATCGCCACAGCTGAAACCGACGAAGGCGTGCGCGAAACGCTGTCCCGGCTTGTGGACGAGCATAAAGCCGATGGGTTCATTCTGCCGCGCACACTGCGTCAGGATCAGCGCGTCGCAACGCTCAGAGCCCAGAACATCCCCTTTATCATGTTCGGCCGCACAGACGATCCGACCGGCTGCGCATGGTATGACATTAAGGGCGAAGACGCGATGCGCGCCGCCACGACGCGGCTTGCCAGCCTTGGCCACACCCGCATCGCCCATGTGCCCGGCGGGGCCGAATACACCTATTCCAAACTGCGCATCCAAGGCTATCGCGAAGGTCTCGAAGCCGCCGGCATCCCCTTTGACCCGGACCTGATCGGCGCACCTTCTCTGACACGCCAAAGCGGAGATGCCTCAACGCGCGCGCTGCTGGCGCTGCCGGAACCACCGACCGCCATAACATTCGCCGTGGATCGTGCGGCCCTCGGGGCCTACCGGGCGGCGCAGGCTTTGAACTTGCGCATCGGCGCGGATATCTCGCTGATCGCATATGACGGCGTGCCGGAAGGCGCTTACGCCGATCCCGGTCTGACGACCTTCGCCGTGAACAGCCGTCAGGCAGGCGAACGTCTGGCGACCTTGCTGATCAAACGCATCCGGGGCGCCGCTCCGGAAGACCTTCGCGAGCTGGCACCGGCCACCCTCGTCGAGCGGGGGTCGGATCGACCCCCACGTCTGACGCCCACTGAACTGGCGCAACACCTGAAACACCAATCAACCATCTGATGTCCAATGGGAGGAACCAAAATGACATTGCAAACCAAAACCAAACTTCTGGCCAGCGCCGCGCTCACGCTCGCTCTGTCCGCCGGAATGGTCAGCGCGGATACGATCCGCTTCTGGACGACCGAAGAGCAGCCCGAGCGACTGGCCAAACAGCAGGAAATGGCTGCCCAGTTCGAGGCCGCAACCGGCACAGCCGTCGAAGTGATCCCGGTCACGGAATCCGACCTCGGCACGCGCGCCACAGCCGCGTTTGCCGCAGGCGATTTGCCGGATGTGATCTACCACCCGCTGCAATACGCGCTGCCGTGGGCCGAAGCCGGCATTCTGGACACGGACGCTGCAACCGAAGTCGTGGAAGGACTTGGCGAAGGAACCTTCGCACCTGGACCGCTTGCGATGGCCGCCGTTGACGACGGTGTCGCTTCTGTGCCCGTAGATGGCTGGACGCAGATGATCGTCTACCGCGCCGACAAATTCGCCGAAGCCGGTCTTGAACCGCCGACTTCCTATGCAAACGTCGTCGCCGCCCTTGAGGCCCTTCACAATCCACCGGAAATGTATGGCTTCGTTGCCGCCACCAAGGTGGACGAGAACTTCATGTCTCAGGTTCTCGAGCACGTGTTCCTTGCCAATGGCGTCTCACCGGTTG
>JABDQU010000248.1 GCA_013042105.1 Boseongicola sp. | reverse complement strand
GTGACGAAGTAAAGCGCCTCGAAACAGTGGAATTGACGATCGCAGACGACCCGCTTGCGCGCCAATCAGCGGTGGATCAAGCCGTGGCGGCCAGCGAGAAAGGCAAAGGCCGCAGCACGGCGGGACGTGCTGGGCAACGCGGTGGGAATGTGAAGAGGCGGGGGCGATAGCCAACCCTCTCGCCTTTTTACCGTGGTAAGAGCCGCTTCAGAACAGGCACAACATGCGCGCGCAGCATCGGCTTGGTAGCGGTTAACGCCGGTTCAAATCCAGCCTTCAGCATATAGTTGCGCACGAGAAGCAGCATGCAAATCATGACCAACCGTCGCTGGCCCGGCACCTGCACCTTGCGCAAATCAGCCAGAAAACTCTTCGCATTGCCGTAGTGAATCTCATTCAGCATGCACCTGAATTCACCCGGCAATTCCCCCTCCTCCACGTAAGACATACCTCCGGGCGGAAGCTGAACAAGGATCTCCTCAGATTTCAAAACCTGCCCCAGTAGTCTTGCACGGAACGGCATCACGCTGTCCTCGACAATTGCAGCATTTGGCACCGGACCGAAAAAGTCGAAAATCCGGCGATCATAGGCCGCGCTTGCACCAAGTGCGTAATATAAATCAACGACATAGACGTGCGGAGAGTTTGCAAACTCATGCGGCGGGCGGACGTTCAGATGGCGCCCTTCTGTGCCATCTCTCATCAGATATTGGGCAGTCGAGTGCACCAACAGCACATCTGGCGCACTTTGCCACATCTCAACCAGCCGGCTCACCCGGTCAGGCCTCGATATATCGTCACCGTTACACTGCACAATCAGTTGTCCGCTGGTGCGCTCGATCGCCGTATTGAAATTCCCGACGATACCCAAATTCTCATCGTTTCGATACACACGCACGTCATGCGGGCCGTCATACGCGGCAACGATCTCATTAAGAGCCTCAAATGTCCCGTCGGTGCTGTGATCGTCCGAAAATACAATTTCAAGATTCGGATTGTCTTGCTCAAGCGTCGCTTCAACGGCTTCTCTCAACCCGTCAATTTGATTGTATGCGAGGTGGAATACGGAAACGAGCGGCACATCGGCGGCGCCATCAAAAGGTACGTCCATTTGAGTTCGGATCTCCAAATACTGATACTAAGCCAAACCGTTTAACGAGGGGTGGCTTACCATAGGTAACATTTTGTCGATAGTCACAGAAAGCGACTATAAATCAGATTGTTGCAGTCCAATTACACCTTTGAAGCAGCACAAATTCTGCCACAAGACGATGGGTATCGTTTCATCGCTGCCTCTCAGTTTAAACAAAAACTGAAAAACCGGAAAGACGCTCTATATCTGTCGATATGCGCTACATAATTGCTCTCCTCGCCTTAACCTCGCCCGCCTTTGCATGGGAATACACACCTCTTCCCGTCTGCACCGTCAGCCACGAATCCGACCAAGGCACGCTTGAACTGACCTACGACCCGGCAAACGCCGAGCCTTATTCCATTGCTGTCACTCGCCCGGGCGCCTGGAGCGGAGCGCGCATCTTTGGCTTGCGATTTGACGGGCCGAACGCGCTGACGATCACCACAGACCGTCACGGAATTAAGGACAAGACCCTGACGGTCCGCGACCAAGGGTTCGGCAACGTTCTGAATGGCTTGGAGTTCAATTCAACCGTCACCGCCTTTGACGGCGATACGACCGTCACCTTTTCACTGGACGGGGCTGCACCCGAAATCGCGAGGTTTCGCGACTGCCTGATAGCACCAGTCGCCTAGTCGACACGGGCCCACGCTACATGCAATATCAAAGATGAAATCACTTCGAGAGGCTCATCATGCCGTCTGAATTTCATCTTTTTTCCAACGGACCACGCCCGGTCGCGCCCTTCAGTCATGCTGTCGAAGCCGACGGCTGGGTCATATTGACCGGCCAGATGCCCACAGATCCTGTCGCCCCGGATGCTGTATTGCCCGACGGGATCGTCGCTCAAACCAATCGCGTGATGGACAACCTCGCGCTCATCCTGAGCGAACTTGACCTTGATCTCAGCCATGTCTTGCAATGCCGTTGCTATCTGACCGAATTTGAACGCGACTATGCGGCCTTTAACGAAGCTTACCAAAAATACTTCCCAGTTGACCGCCGCCCCGCCCGCACAACCATCGGAGTGACCGCACTCGCGGTTGGTGCGTTGGTTGAAATCGACTGTATTGCACGACGACCCTAATCGCATGGCAACCAACCCAATCAGGCCAACCGACGATGAGGCACGCGTCCTCGCGCGTGACCTCATAAATGGTGCGCATTTTGGCTCGTTTGGCGTGCTGTGTGACGGCAATCCAATGGTGACGCGTATTGCTGTGGCAACCGACGCTGATGGCTGCCCGATCACACTGGTTTCAGATTTATCTCTGCATACCAGGTGCTTGCGGACGCATCCAACCGCGTCGCTTTTGCTTGGCGAACCCGGTCCGCGTGGCGATCCCCTGACCCATCCTCGCCTTACCCTTGCCGTCAACGCTACATTCGTTGAGAAAACGCCAAACCGGATGGCCCGATATCTCGCGCACCAACCAAAAGCGAAACTCTACATCGAATTCGCTGACTTCCATTTCGTCAGATTGACTCCGATCGACGCTCATTTGAACGGCGGCTTTGGCAAGGCGTTCAGACTTACACGCACAGATTTACAATTATGAACATAATTGCGGCACCGATGCCTGAAATTAATACTCGTTAATATGCAAAAAGGGTCGGCGAACCGACCCTCCGCTTTCTGAGTTTTCGGTCAGATCGGGCGATCTACTCGTGCGGTGACATGCACCCTGCCCTTCACGGGCTCCGGCCAGGTCAATGCAACGTCTCCGCCCCCAACGCCGACTTCGGTCGTGACGTAGGGCATTGCGTATACAGCGCTCGCCCCATTGTTCTCGATTGCGCCTTCAGCGACCACAGAGGTGACCTCACGCGCGCGTCCTCCAAAGGGCAAATAACCCGAGACGTCCAAAGTCCAGGTCGATGCCGTCGACAACTGATCAAACTGTAACGTCACGGGATTAATGGTGTTTTGCCCAACACTGTTAAAGGTATTGGCAGCAAAAACCACATTCCGCGTCAGCCCGAAATCCAGAGACGCAATACTGTCGTCCAGCGTTTCGATCCGGTCTGTCGTCCCGTTCAGTGATTTGAACGTGTTGCCAGTCACCGACAAACCCTGCACGAAATGTCCCGCGCCAAAGGGCTTTATGACGATCCAGGAAAAATACGAAGCCGCGTCGTTCACAGTGAAAATATTGCCCGTGATTGTCAGCCCGCCGAACGAAAACTCAGACGAAAACTCTGGCGCCGCATCGTGTTCATTGGTCCACTCGATGAACGAATTATCGATGTAGTTCCCGGTAATGACCGACTTTACGTTAGGATAGGTTAACACCAAACCCGCGACGCGCGGCCCATCCGTCACGTTGTCGCCCTGAAACCAATGGTTCCCGACAATCAAATGGCCATTCCCATGCAGCACCATCGTCGTGCCAAAACGCTGAAATCGATTGTCCCGAATTTTCGCATCATTCGCGTTGACGTTGAACCCAAGCGACACCCGTGATGTCGCCGGTGTCGCTTGTTCGTCAGAAACAAAATGACACCGATCAATCTGAAGATCCTGACACCCAAGCCCGTGACTGGTCACGCCCCGATCCTTTGGCTTGGTGACAAAGCTGTCCTTGAGATGGAACGTTGAGCCAGATGGTGCCAGAATAATGCCGCTGGCGACCCCCTGACAGTGTATCTCAACATCCGTCAGAGTGAACTTCGATAGCTTTGAAAATCCAGAAAAATCAAGAACGTAGCGGAATCTCTCAAATGTGTAGGTCTGCGTTGCCTGAGGACCAAAGAGCGGCTGCGACAGCGTCAACGTCCCTGCCCCGACATTCTTCGAGGTCACATACACTTCGCGCCCTACGCCGGTTCCCGATACCAGGGATCCGACCTCGACATTGGCCACTGCAGACACATTCGTCAGCGTATAGCTTTGCGCCGCGTCGTAGGTCGCCTGACTGGAAATCGAACCGGTATCCCATGCCTGCCCTGGAACAACGTTCAGCTGACCGTTGCGAACAACCCGTCGGATTTCGTAGGTGTCTGTTCTCATGGCGTCTGCCACATCAATTGGTTCCGTCACTTCAATCCGTCGACCACCCAAATCAAAGCTTTCATGGTCGGCAAAGTTGATCAGGGCCTGAAGTCCCTTCTTCAGGCCAAGAACCTCATCCGCAAATGCAGCCGCGTAGCTCGGCAGGTTGAAATTACGTCGCAATATCAGCCGCTTGTCGTCCGGCATCACAACAGATCCCACAAAGCGCGCCGGAAACTCGAGCGTCACATTGTCCGTTAACGAATATGAACCCTCTGGCACAAGAATCCCGCGCCCCGCAGCCGCAGTATTGGCCGCCACAAAGGCAGATGTATCATCGCTGACACCGTCACCGACCGCACCAAAATCGCGCACGTCTACCCAATCCATCATCGTCCGATGGAATACTGACGTTACATCTTCAATCTCAATGTCATCAATGCGAACGATGCCGCCGGTCGGCCCGGTCAGATCAAGACCAAAGTGCCCGTACAGAACCGGTTCACCCCAATGAAGATCAACACCCGTCCGCGGTCCCGAGCCAACAATGGCGGTGATCTCATAGACTTCGCCGTAGTTAACCAAAGTTGCCGACGGTCCGGTCGTCACAAGACCCGCAACTCCGACACCACCGGCCTGACCTGCCCAACCAGCAATCCGCACGCTGGGCAGAGGCCCCGAGATTGCCTTGATCCGGGCGCGAATGCGCAAATAGCACCCCGGCAAAATCGATGTCTCACCCGTGAAACGCAGCTGTTGCACGGAAGACGTCTTGAATACCTCAAGGCATGAGCCAAAGTCCGTATCCCCCGGCACCACTGCCGCTGTCCCGATTGTGTCATACGTGGTCGACCCCGGGGTCCCGTCTTCGCTGGACCAGACTTCCAGACCCGCCTCAAACGCCGGTGGCATAAGGAGCAAACCATCAGTAATCGCTTTGTTCATTCTCGCGCCCTTTCAAAACGACAAAAGCCACGCAAATGCGATAGTGAACCCTCCCCAAAGGAGGTCTCAAACTGACTTTTGTGAATGGGCCGGGACAATCCCCGGCGTCGGGCAACGGGTTTACGCGGCGATTGTTAACCTGCCATAAACCATGCGTTCGGAGCGCGTATCAGGCCCCTACGTCAGGGGCCCTGAGAAGCTGCACGCCATTGATCCGCCACCCTTCAGGGGTTTGGATCATCTGATAGTCAAGAATATGAACCGTGCCAGCCCCGTCGCGGATCAACACTTTCTGCCAAAGGTTACCGGCGATTTCGCGCAGTTCAAGAAAACGCAACTCGTCTGGTCGCCAAACCATCGGATAGCCGTTCTTCACCATCGAACCGAAGTTATCCGGGCTTCGAAACAAGGTCTGAATGTTGGGCGAAGCATAGGTGAATGCGCCATCAAAATCATCAGCCTGAAAGGCCTCAATCTGACTTTGAATCGTCCCTTCGATGGCCGGCTCAGAAGGCAAAACCTCGGCGCCGTAAAGCGACCCCGACCAGCCAATCCAAAACGAAATCGCAAAAACCAACTGACGCATACCACCCTCCTGCCCGCATGATCCTATTAATCTTTACGCAGGAAGATACGCTTTGGTTCTTTTTTTCAGGTCACGTCAACTCACCTGCCAGCGCGCGGTCCAACAGATCGATCGTTTCAGGCACACCATATAGCGCGATAAACCCACCAAAGCGCGGCCCCTGCGAGGCGCCCAAAAGCACCTCATAGAGCGCTTTGAACCAGTCGCGCAACGGATCAAATGCGTGCTCCTTACCAACGGCAAACACCATCGATTGCAAACCTTCCGCATCCAATCCGCCGTCCCATTCAGCCAACCGCCCGCGCAAATCCATCAGCGCCGCACGTTCGGTTTCGTTCGGCGCGCGGAACTTGCGCGTGGGCGCCACAAAATCGTTGAAATAGCGCACTGCAAAGCCCGCCGCTGCGTCCAAATCCGCATGCGTTTCCGGCGTCGCATCCGGCGCATAGCGCTGGATAAAGCCCCAAAGCGCGTCCTTGTCCTTGGCTCCGGAAACCGACGCCAAATTGAGCAGCATTGCAAACGGCACAACCATTGTGGACGTCGGCACGTTTTTCCCGTGAATATGGAACACAGGGTTTGCCAAACGCGCCTTGTCATCTTGATCCGCAAAGGCCCGCAACTGCTGGTGATACTCGTCCACCGCTTTCGGGATCACATCAAAATGCAAACGCTTTGCCGTCTTGGGCTTTTGATACATAAAATACGAAAGACTTTCCGACGACGCATAGGTCAGCCACTCGTCGATCGAAATACCATTCCCCATGGATTTGGAGATCTTCTGCCCAATCTCGTCGAGGAACAACTCATAGGTAAACACCTCAGGTGCCTTACCCCCCAGAACCCGGCAAATATTCGAATAAATGGGCGTATTCGGCGCATGCTCTTTACCATAAGGCTCAAAATCCACGCCCAACGCCGCCCAGCGCGCTCCGAAATCTGGCTTCCACTGGAACTTCACGTTGCCGCCCGTGACAGGCAATGTCGTCTCGGTGCCGTCCTCATCGTCGAAGGTGATCGTGCCGTCCGCGGCATTCACGTCCTTCATCGGCACATACAAAACCCGGCCCGTTGTCGGTGAAATCGGCAAGAAGATAGAATAGGTCTGCTGGCGTTCTTCACGCAGGCTTTTCAGCATGACAGCCATCAGTTCGTCGTACTTCTCACAGGCCTTCAACAGCGTCTCGTCAAACCGCCCCGACGCATAGAACTCGGCCGCCGAGTAAAACTCATAGTCAAACCCGAAAGTGTCCAGAAACCGCCGCAACATCGCGTTATTGTGGTGTCCAAAGCTCTCAAATTCGCTAAACGGATCCGGCACCCGCGTCAACGGCTTTTGCAGGTGCTCGGCAAGCATTTCAGGGTTCGGCACATTGTCTGGAACTTTGCGAAGCCCATCCATATCGTCCGAAAAACAAATCAGCTTTGTCGGGATATCTGACATCACCTCAAAAGCACGACGAACCATCGTCGTACGCAACACCTCACCGAACGTTCCGATGTGCGGCAATCCCGACGGACCATAGCCCGTCTCAAACAGCACATATCCCTTTTCAGGGGGCGCTTTCTCGTAGCGTTTCAAAAGACGACGCGCCTCTTCGAAAGGCCAGGCCTTCGAGG
>JABDQU010000243.1 GCA_013042105.1 Boseongicola sp. | reverse complement strand
TGGGTATAGGCGTGGATGCCGAGGAACGTGACCGAGGCGTTGAACAGGCCGCGGCGGTGGGTGGCGGCGGCAAGCCATGCGCCAGCGATCAGAAGGGCGGCCCAGACAACCGAGAAGACGTGCTCGGAGATCTGGATGAACTGTTCTTTCCAGAGCTCATAGGCGGTCTGATATGCACGCCAGTCGTCGAAATCGGAATAGTTGGGCGCATCGGCGCGGTAAAAGCTGGCGCCCACTTCGTCACCCCAGAGCGAGGCCACGAGGAAAGCGAGGTTGCCCACGACAGCCGCCATGATCGCAAGGATACCTGCGTGGCGACCCAAACGGTCGGGTATGCGGGTCATGGCCCATGCGCCGATGGCAAGCAGTGCGCCCATTTGCAGGATCGTGAGTGTCGGCTCGGGGGAATAGAACACGTAGGCCGCGTGGAAATAGGCGGTTCCGGTGTCAAAGACCTGAGCGAAAGGCACGATGGCAAGGGCGGTGACGGCGCGAACGTTGACGAAGGCACCTGCGGCGGCGATGAGGCCTGCGGCATAGAGGTAGAGTGCTGCGATTGGCAGGCCGGAAACATTATCAAGCGCGATCGTCAGGCCAGTGAGATGGAGGCCAACGCCCGCCAGAACGAAAGACCCGGTGGTAAAGCGCAGGGTTTTCGGAGCTTTGTGAAAGGCCCATGCGGCGGCAGCGGCGATGGCGGCTCCGGCCGGGATCAGAGTGATGTCCGCGATGTCGGGGTATTTGTCGAGGAGTTCTATCGCACCGCCGACAAAGAGCATGCCCGCGCCGATCAGCGTGCCAGCGTGGCCCAAAAGGCGGTAGAGCGCGTCGGCTTTTAGGAGAATGGCCAGACCGACAGCGAGGAAGGCGGCACCGAGGAGAGCGACACCGAAAGCGTCGGCGATCCAGAAGACGAAGCCCAGCGAGGCGGCGATAATGCCGACCGTGAGGACGATGTTGACGACCAGCGCCAGCATCGTCTCGCGTGAGCGTCGGGCGATTTCGGTTGCCTGCGCCTGGTTCAGAAGACCTTCGGCAACGAGTTGTTCGGTGTTGATCACATGGGTCATGATTCGGGTTCCTTGAACGATGTTCATGAAATAGATAGGCGATTTGTGAACGATGTTCAAGAATTTTCTTCTGGACGTGTCTGAAGCGGGGTTTGCCTCAGGGCTGGCCGGGTGAGGACCAGCGTGTTCTTTGCGCAGGTTTCGGGTCGTGCGGGGGCGCGACACCGTGCTAGCTGCGGGGCAGATTTGAAAGGGTTTGTTCGTGCTGGAAACGACTATTGCTTTGATTTTGTTCTTGTTTCCGCTGGCATATTCCCCGGGGCCTGGGAATGTGTTTTTTGCGGCCAACAGCGCGCGGTTTGGATTTTGCGCCACGGTTCCGGCGAACGCGGGGTATCACATTGCGACGTGGATCATGACGGCGGCGATCGGGTTTGGATTTTTGGCAGCCCTTGAGCGGTTTCCGCAGATATTCGTGGGTCTGAAGGTGGCGGGGTCGCTTTATGTGTTGTGGCTTGCCTGGAAGATGTTGCGCGCGGGCGCGATGTCGGGGGCGGCGGATGCCAGACCTGCGCGCTTCGTGGATGGGGCGCTTTTGCTGGTGCTGAACCCGAAAGCCTATGTGATCATCGCATTGATGTTCACACAGTTTCTGCAAGCCTCGGACGTCTGGGCGGTGGTGTTGATCACGACGGTGTTTACGCTGAACAACCTTGTGGCATTTTCGGCCTGGGCTTTGGTGGGTGACCGTATCGCGGTGTATTTTCGCACGCCGCAGAGCGCGCGACAGCTGAACACGGGGTTTGGCGCGATATTGTCCGGTGTTGCGGTGTGGATGTTGTTGTCTTGACGAAGATTAACGCATCCGCCGTTAACCTTCGTGAACGCGCGTCAGATGTCCTGACCTTTTTCCAGAAGCCGGTCGATCAGCTCGCGCTGAAGCGGCACGCTGTCGCCGCCACCAAAGCTGAGTGCGCCGCCCGTGAAGAGCCCGCCATAGGTCAGCGCAAGGTTCACGGTCTGGCCAAGCCCCGAGATCAGTTGATCGCGCCTGAGCGGGGAGAGCGGGTGGATGTAGACGCCCCAAAGCCGTCCGTTGGCGACCGCGTAACGCGCATCCAATGCCGTGTCGAAATTGGCCTGCATAACACGTTCAAGGTCTTCGGGCGTCATACCATCGACCGCGCGGATCGGCACCATGGCGCGCATGCGATCGGCTAGGGGATCCACGATAACAAGGACCGGCACATCCTCGATCGTCAGTTCCACGCCGTTGCCTGCGGGCCGCGTTTCAGGGTCCAGCGCCAGCAGAATGTCCAAAAGCCGGTCCGGCGTCATGTTCGGACTGGATTCCTGAGCGTGTAGCGGGCTGGCGAGCAGAAAAACGGCAAATGCGAGGACGAGACGGGTCATTGGCGGGCTCCGGGGCGTTAATGATAATTAAGAGCCTAACAAAAGTGCCGTTCACACGGCAAAGCACGCTTGCGCGAGGTTGACCGTGGGGCCGCAACAGTCGAAGACTGGTCCCTATGCTAGCTTACATCATCCGCCGCGTTGCACAGTCGATACTCGTCCTTCTTGTGGTGGGACTTGTTGCCTTTTCCATGTTCCGCTTTGTCGGGGACCCGATCGACAACATGCTGGGGCAGGAAAGGACGCAGGCCGATATTGACCGGCTTCGCACGGAGCTTGGCCTCGATCAGCCGTTCCCCGTTCAATACTTCAAGTTTCTTGGCGGTGCCGCGCAGGGCAATTTCGGCGTGAGCTATCGTCAGGGCCGGCCGGTTTCGACGATCATTGCCGAGCGCGCGCCTGCGACGCTGGAACTTGCGGCGGTGTCGGGGTTTCTGGCGCTGACGATCGGGATCGGATTGGGGGTCTTCACCGCAATTCGAAGGGATGGATGGGCGTCGAATGTGATTATGTCGGTTTCTCTCATCGGGGTCAGTTTACCGACCTTCCTGATCGGTATCCTTCTGATTTACTTGTTTTCTGTCGAACTGGACATGTTGCCAAGTTTTGGCAGGGGTGAGGTCGTGGACCTTGGGTGGTGGACGACCG
>JABDQU010000241.1 GCA_013042105.1 Boseongicola sp. | reverse complement strand
GCGTAATTTCGACAATCAACGGTGATGCGAATATCGGGTTCTACAAGGAGTTGGCGGCGGCTGAGATTTCGGCGGATGACATTCCTGTGGTTGCATTCTCGGTTGGTGAGGAAGAGCTGTCGGGACTGGATACGACGAACCTTGTCGGGCATCTGGCGGCATGGAATTACTTCCAGTCTGCGGATACGGATGTGAACGCTGAGTTCGTTGCCGCATGGAAAGAGCGGATGGGCGAAGATCGGGTGACGAATGATCCGATGGAAGCGCATTACATTGGCTTCAACATGTGGGCGAATGCGGTTGCAGAAGCGGGCACGGCGGATGTCGATGCAGTGCGTGAAGCAATGTACGGGCAGGAGTTCCCGAATCTGACAGGTGGCACGGCTGTGATGTTGCCGAACCATCATCTGGCCAAACCGGTCCTGATCGGTGAGATCACGGAAGACGGTCAGTTCGATATCGTGAGCCAGACCACAGAAGTGCCGGGCGATGCCTGGACCGACCATCTGCCTGCAAGTGCCAAGCTGATGTCTGACTGGCCGGGCAAGGGCTGCGGCATGTGGGACACCGAAAGCGAAAGCTGCGTTCAGATCCAGTCCAACTACTGATCTGATCGAGCGACTGGCCGGCCCGAGACCTCCCTCTCGGGCCGGCATTCTTCTTACTGGTGGGCCCCAATACAATGCGCATTCTAAGTTTGCTTGCGATCCTGCTTGGCTTTTCTTTTCCAGCACATGCTGAAAGCGGTCCGATGCAGACCCTTCTTCAGGAATATGCTGAAGACCTTGCCAAACCCTCGCGCCGCACGATCCAGCCGGTGTTGGATGATCTGGCCGCGTCCGGCCTTCCGGCGATGACGGGATTTCTGGAGGCGTGGGCCGACAAGGGCGTGGTGCAGCGCGATGAAGACGGGTTGTTTTTCTATGGCGAGCGCGACGGGGACATCTATCGGTTGCGGTCTTTGGAAGACGGCGCGGACGTCGGAGAGGTCGGGAGGCGCGAGGCGACGGAATTGAAGCCGAACTCGGGTGTGCGCAAGCTGATTGCGACAGCGTTGGTGCAGTTTCAGTTGAATGATCCCGACCCGGAGCGACGCCGGGCGGCTTTGGACGCTTTGACCCGAAATCCGACGCCTGAGCTTCTTGAGCCATTGCGCGCGTCGATTGCGGGTGAAGAGGTCGCAAGCATTCGCAATCGCAAGGAAGCTTTGGATCGGTTGATCACCATCCGTTTTGGAACCGACGCGGATGCGCGGATTGAGGCGATCAACTGGATGTCGACGCAGGTGTCGTTGGAGGCGCGGGCGGCGTTGAATGCGGTTTTGGTGACGGACACGGTTGTAGGCGCACCGGAGGCCGGGGCGAATATTGCGGGCACTTTGGAGGTCGGGCGGGATCTGACGGAAGAGCGGGCGTTGGAGCGTTTGGCCGAGGAAGGCATCGTGCCGGATGTTGTTGAGCGTGATCAGCGGGATACGGCTTTGATTGCCGCGATTTCCGACGGATCGGTTGCGGGTGTGCCAGTGGCCACGTTGGATACGGAAGAGGCGCGCTGGGCGGCGTATGAGCGGCTGGTTGAGGCCGGAGTTGCGCCTGCGCGCCCAGATGTCGGGGCGGTGGCGGAATTGATCGCGGCCAATCCAATTCTTGAGGTTTACGAGGAGCCGGATGCGGCCGTGACGGATGCCGCACTTGCGGCTTTGGAGATTGTGGAGGCGCGTGTGGCGCGGGCGGAGGCGGTGGATCTGGGGCTGGATGCGATGTCGCTGGCCTCGATCTATTTTCTGGCGGCCATTGGTCTGGCGATCACATTCGGCGTTATGGGCGTGATCAACATGGCGCATGGTGAGTTCATCATGATCGGGGCTTACACCGGCTATGTCGTGCAGCAGTTCGTGCCGGATTACACGGTGTCACTGATCATCGCGCTGCCGCTGGCGTTTGTGGTGGCGGGGGCGGCGGGTGTCGCGTTGGAGCGGTTGGTGATCCGGTATCTGGCGCATCGACCGTTGGAGACGCTTTTGGCGACATTCGGCATTTCGGTGGCCTTGCAGCAATTGTTCAAAAACATCTTTGGCACGCAAGCGGTGCCGTTGACGTCGCCGGACTGGCTGGCGGGGGCCTGGGTGCTGAATGACGTGGTCGGGATCAGCTATATCCGGATTGCGATTTTCGTGATGGCGCTGCTGTTTCTGGGGCTTTTGGTTTACATCCTGCGCCGCACCCGGCTGGGGCTGGAAGTGCGGGCCGTGACGCAAAACCCCGGTATGGCAGCCAGCCTTGGGATTGACCCGGATCGTGTGGGCATGGCGACGTTTGCGCTTGGCTCGGGCATCGCGGGGGTTGCGGGCGTGGCGATTGGATTGTTTGCGCAAGTGACCTCGGAAATGGGCACGGGCTATATCGTTCAGAGCTTTATGACGGTGGTTGTGGGCGGTGTTGGATCGGTCTTTGGCACGTTGGCGGGGGCTGGTTTGATTGGCGGGTTGCAGAAGGGAATTGAGTGGTTGAACCCCTCGAATACGCTGGCCGCACAGACGTATATGATCTTGTTTATTATCCTCTTCATCCAGTTTCGACCGCGCGGGATCGAGGCGCAAAAAGGCAGGTTTGTGCAATGACCGCGACAGCGACGAACATGCGCGCTCGCGCCGACAAGGCGTCAGGTAAGCCCCGGGCTTTGATCATGCGCACGGATGTTCTGGTGTTTCTGGCGTTGTTGGCGCTGGTGACGGTTGGGGCGACGATCATGGCGCAGGCGGGTTTGGTGTCGGTGTCGTTTGTGAAGCTGTTGGGCAAGACGCT
>JABDQU010000231.1 GCA_013042105.1 Boseongicola sp. | reverse complement strand
AGGCGTTCGGGGGTGGCATGGCGTGGCTGATGCCAGCTTGCAGGAAGATCTGGTCTGCGTGGCGTGCGACATCGCCGTGGGTTTCCAGAAGCACGCCTTTCGGTGCCCAGCGGATGCCGTCCCAGACGGGTTCCCGGGCGTGGCACATTGAGCAATTGCCGAGAATGACGTCGTAGGCATCGCTGAACCCGGCGGCGGAGGCGAATTTTTCCTCGTATGGCGTGAGGGTGCGGGCTTCGGCTTCGTCATAGGTGTTGTGCATGTTGGCGGTCGAGAGCCAGGCGATGATGATCATCAGGATCACGGTCACAGCCCATGTCCAATGCGGGCCTTTGCCGGTCTTGTGCATGGTATTGAAGTAATGCCGGATCGTGACGCCGGTGAGGAATATGAGGCTGGCGATGATCCAGTTGTACTCGGTCGCGAAGGCGAGCGGGTAGTGGTTCGACAGCATCAGGAAGATCACGGGCAGTGTCAGATAGTTGTTGTGGGTCGAGCGTAGTTTCGCGATCGCGCCGTATTTCGCATCCGGCGTGCGGCCTTCCTGGAGGTCTTTCACCACGATGCGCTGATTGGGCATGATGATGAAAAAGACGTTGGCGGTCATGATCGTGGCGGTGAACGCGCCAAGGTGCAAAAGGGCTGCGCGGCCTGTGAAGACCTGATTGTATCCCCATGACATGACGACGAGGATCACGAAGAGGAGGACCATTAGAAGAGTCGGATGGTCGCGAAGCTTGGATTTGCACATGAAATCGTAAGCAATCCAGCCGATTGTGAGAGATGCGGCGGAGATCAGGATGCCTTGAAAGAGCGAGAGGTCTGCTTTGGTCGGGTCGAGAAGGAAAAGTTCTCCACCAACCCAATAGACGATCATCAATAGCGCCGCGCCAGAGAGCCATGTCGTATAGCTCTGCCATTTGTGCCAAGTCAGGTGTTCCGGCAGGCGGGCCGGGGCGACGAGGTATTTGGTCGTGTGGTAAAAGCCGCCGCCGTGGACTTCCCACTCTTCGCCGTAGGCGCCTTCGGGCATGTCCTCGGCGGGCTTCAGCATCAGATCGAGCGCGATGAAATAAAACGATGCACCGATCCACGCCATTGCCGTGATCACATGCAGCCAGCGGACGGCAAAACCGATCCAATCCCACATTACCGCGAAATCATACATGCGTCGTCTCCCCAAAAAGTCGTTGTGGGCTACTCTAGGCGGACAGCCATTCTTCTGCTATTGACCCTAAAAGCCAAAGAGCATCAAAAAAAGCCGAATAATGTCCTATCTTGATAATATCCGAACCTTTGTGCGCGTCTATGAGCTGGGGAGTATGTCTGCGGCGGGGCGTGATTTGCGGATTTCTCCTGCGGTGACCTCGGCGCGGATTTCGCAGTTGGAAGAACATCTGAGCGTTCGGCTTTTCCAACGCACAACGCGAAGTTTGACGCCAACCGAGCACGGGAAGGCGTTTTACACCGGGGCTTGTGAGGTGTTGGAGACGGTCGAAAACGCGGAAGCGCAGGTGGTGAATATCACCGACAATCCCAAGGGCTCGCTTTATGTGGCAGCACCTCTTGGGGTCGGGCGGCGTTTGCTGGCACCGCATGTGCCTGAATTCATTGACGCCTATCCGGAGGTTTCGGTGCGATTGCGATTGACGGACCGGCTGGTGGATTTGACGACGGAAGGGCTTGATCTGGCGTTTTTTCTTGGTCAGCCAGAGGATAGCAATCTGCGTATCCGCAAGATTGCGGATGTGCAGCGGGTTTTCTGTGCGTCGCCGGGGTATATTGAAACGCGGGGAATGCCTGAGAGTGGCGAGGCTTTGGTGAGTGATCGCCATGAATGTCTGAACTTGCGTTTTCCGGGTGCGCCGGAATTCCAGTGGCGGGTGGTGACGGAAGAGGGGCCGAAACGGTTACGCGTTTGGGGGCGGTATGAGTCCGATGATGGCGATGTTTTGACGGATTGGGCGCTCAATGATCGCGGGGTCGCTATGAAGCCGCTGTTTGAAGTGGCGGAGCATCTGGAATCCGGGCGTTTGGTGTCCGTGGCCACGAAAACGCCGCCGGAACCCATTCAGATGGCATGTTTGTTCACCCACCGCAGGCGGCAAGACCCGAAAGCTCGGCTGTTTATGGAGTTTATGGTCGAACGGATCGCCGCCGGGATCGCTTCGGCAGGTATCGCGACCTAACTGCCGCGATAGGTGGAATAACCAAACGGTGAGAGCAAAAGCGGCACGTGATAGTGCGA
The DNA here is from genome assembly GCA_013042105.1 of Boseongicola sp. Classification (GTDB taxonomy): domain Bacteria; phylum Pseudomonadota; class Alphaproteobacteria; order Rhodobacterales; family Rhodobacteraceae; genus Boseongicola. The sequence goes on along the minus strand of JABDQU010000231.1, from coordinate 2,196 downwards.
GGCTTCTGACATGCCGAAACGGATCGGGATCTGGTCGAGAAAGCGTGGGCTTTCGGGTGGCACACCTGTGGCGTCGAGATATGCGCCGGTATGGAACACCAGTTCGTAGGTGCCGAGCGCGAATTCAGCGGCGGGCAGGATTTGCTCATCGGTGCGACCGTCTGCGTTGGTTTTGATGGAACGCAGATGCGTGCGTGCTTCACCGTCGATGCGGTAAAGATCAATCAGCAGGCCTTCGGCAGGCGTGCCTTTCGCCGTGTCGAGAACGTGTGTTGTGAGATATCCGGTCATAATCGTTGCTCCCGTTTCGCTTGATATACCTTCGCGGTTTGTCAGCCTCTATACAAACCGTAAGGGCTGAGACAGTCTTTCAAAAATTTGTTGAAAAACAAATTGATTGTTTTGGATTAGAAGAACTCAACACGGAAAGGGGAACCCTGTGTCTCGATATCCACGCGATATGACCGGTTATGGACATGACGTGCCCGCGGCGAATTGGCCGAACGGGGCGAAGATTGCTGTGCAAATTGTCGTAAACTACGAAGAGGGCGGCGAGAATAACGTCCTTCACGGAGATGCGGCGTCCGAAGCGTTCTTGTCCGAGATTGTCGGTGCGGCGGCTTGGCCGGGGCAGCGGCATTGGAACATGGAGTCGATCTATGAATACGGCGCGCGGGCCGGATTCTGGCGGTTGCATCGGCTTTTGAAGGATACGCCTGTCACGGTTTACGGCGTTGCGACGGCCTTGGCGCGCGCACCACATCAGGTGGCGGCGATGAAGGATGCCGGCTGGGAGATCGCGAGCCACGGGTTGAAGTGGATCGAATACAAGGATTTCAGCGAAGCGGACGAGCGCGCGCATATGGCCGAAGCCATTGCTTTGCACACCGAAGTCGTCGGTGAGCGGCCGCGCGGGTGGTATACCGGGCGGTGTTCCGGAAATACGGTTCGGCTGGCGGCGGAAGAAGGCGGTTTTGCCTATGTCGCGGATTCTTATGCGGATGATCTGCCCTATTGGTCCGAGTTCGGGCGACGCGATCAGCTGATCGTGCCTTATACGCTTGATTGCAACGACATGCGGTTCGCCACGCCGCAGGGGTTTAACTCAGGCGATCAGTTTGAGGCATATCTGAAGGACAGTTTTGACGTGCTTTACGGCGAAGGGGTCGAAGGCGCGCCGAAGATGTTGTCGATCGGCTTGCATTGTCGCCTTGCCGGTCGGCCCGGGCGGGTTGCGGCTTTGAAGCGGGCTTTGGATCATATGGCCGCGCATGAGGGCGTATGGTTTGCGACCCGTTTCGAGATTGCCGAACATTGGGCGGCGGAGCATCCGGCCAAGCGCAAGCGGCGGCCTTCGAAGATGGCGCGCGAGGAGTTTGTTGGCGAATTCGGGGGTGTTTTTGAGCATTCGCCGTGGATTGCAGACGGTGCCTATGATCTTGAGTTGGGTCCGACGCATGACACGGCGACCGGGGTGCATAATGCTTTGTCGCGGGTGTTTCGCTCGGCGTCCGAAGAACAGCGCCTTGGCGTTTTGACGGCGCACCCTGATTTGGCCGGGAAACTGGCAGAAGCGAAGCGATTGACGGCGGAATCCACGGCTGAGCAGGCCTCGGTTGGTCTTGACGAGTTGACCGACGAGGAACGCGCTACGTTTACAAGGCTGAACGATGCCTATGTCGCGAAGTTTGGGTTTCCGTTCATCATTGCGGTGCGTGACAACACGAAAGCCTCGATCATGGCGGCGTTTGAGGCGCGGATCGAAAATGATCGAGAGACCGAGTTTGCGACGGCCTGTCGTCAGGTTGAGCGTATCGCTGAATTGCGTCTGATCGAGAAGTTCGGAGCATGAGGGTGCCAGTGCGCCTTGAACCTTTGACGGCCGAGGCGTTTGCGCCTTTTGGTGATGTGATTGAGGTGGCGGGTGAGCCGGACAAGATCATCAATCAAGGGCTCTGTGGTCGGTTCCATGATCGCGCGCGGTTTGATTTCAGTGACGGGCAGGCGGGCTTGAGCCTGTTCAAAGCCGAGCCTCGGGGTTTGCCTCTCAAGCTGGAGATGGTCGAACGTCATCCGGACGGCAGTCAGGCCTTTATCCCAATGAGCGAGCATCCGTTTATCGTGGTTGTTGCTTCCGATCAGGGCGGAACTCCGGGACGACCGCAGGCGTTCAAAACTGAAGTCGGACAAGCCATC
>JABDQU010000258.1 GCA_013042105.1 Boseongicola sp. | reverse complement strand
GTCGAGGTGTTGCAGGAGGCACTGGCAGAGGTTCCGCGCGATTTGGCCGCGTAAGCCGGAAGGGGTCGCACGCGCTTGCTTGCGTCTGAAGCCTTGACCATCAGCGATACCGTCTTTTGATATTACGCAAGTCCCGCGACCTGATCGGGTTGTAGTCAGTCCAACAGACATCGGCGCAAAGAATATTGTCGCACCGCAGGTTGGAGGGAAAGCGATGCAAAACCAACGCGTTCTAGTCGTTGCAATCGTCGCGGTCTGTTTGAATGCCACCTTCGTGCACGCTGAAATGACGGTGGATGAACGCCTCGCTCGGGGTCAGCCAGATGCCGTGATGGCACATCGAAGCGCCGAGATATCGGGCATTCCAGAGAACTCACTCGGCTGGATTGAAGGCGCGATCGATCTGGGCGTCGACATGGTCCACATAAATCCGCAGCTTACTGCCGATGATCAATATGTCCTTATGCACGACCCTACACTCAATCGGATGACGGATGTGGAACGGGTGTTTATCAACGGCTCCCCAAACGGACCCAGGCGGGATCAGCGCGGCGGCAAGGACTACGTTCGCGACTACAGGCTTGCCGATATCAAGGAACTCCGGCTTGCGGCGGGTCAGGGTGATCTGAAGCAGACCGTCCCAACTTTGCAGGAAGCACTCGACTTTATTGATGGCAGGGTCTTGGTGGTTCTCGGGCTGAAAACATACGAAGTTGAAAGCCTATCAAAGGCACTTCAGGGGCGCCAAAGTCAGAATATCCTGCTTTGGGATTTGTATTTTTCAGGCACTGATCAAAGCAAGCTACGCGATTTGTCTGAGGCGACAGACCTTGATGTGGCGGTCGCCCTGTTCCGCTCTCGCAACTACCTTGCGGATCTAGAGAAGATTTATCGCCAGTTGGGACCCCGTCTCAAGATGGTGAGTGTCACAAGCATGAGGCTCACGCCGGGTTTCATTAAGCGCTTGGATGAGCTTGGCATAAGGTTGATGATATCAGGCTTTTCTGGTCCGGAAGACAGCGCTCTTGTCCGTGAAGGTGATGCGACCGCTTGGGAGGCGGCACTTGAGCATGGGTTTGCAGCCTCCACGGATCATCCTGAGTTGCTACTCGACGCCTTGGGGAGATAGGGCCGCTTTTGGCGCAGGACCAACGTCAGGCCAACAACCAGACAGGTCACGATGTGGAACATGACCAGACTATCAAGATAAGCGACCTCGGCGGGGGATCTTTGAAAGGCGGGCGGCACGTCGAGCACCCATGACCGCAGCACCGTGTAGAGGCAAATCTGGCTGAACGCGGCCATGAAAAAGGCTGCAATCCCAACCCGAGATCGCTTGAGCAAGCCAACAACGACGACCACGTCGAGCGCAAGATATGCGACGTCGAGAACCTGCCATTTGAGCGGTGCTTCAGACCAGTTGAAGCCGGTCGGCGATGCAATGTTCAGCACATGCACGACAGCGCCATAGGCATAAAAAGCGGCAATAATGTAGAATACCGCGCTGGTCAGCAGAGCAGGCCTCCTGCCGCTCTCAGGGTTGGACAGTCCGGTCATTGGCGCGACTGCGTTTCGCACGCTCTGGTGAAGGTGAATTCGCATAGATCATCCCCGCGCGCGAGCGTGCTTTTGATGTCCACGCGGATAGGGCGCGGGGATGCGTTCACTTCCGTCTGCCAGTTCGTGTCCCATTCACACAAAACCGGCGTGAGATCAGAGCGACCCACGTTCCAGAAGTAGTCCTGGAAAGGGCATGACAGAACGCAAAGCGAGATGTGCGCGTGGCCTCGGCGATCTTCAACAACCATCCCATTGCCCCAAAGGGCTTTGCTGAGCGGTGCGGCCCCGCGGGTGTCCACGCCTTTATAGGGGTCTCGTTCCAGACGGAGCCACAGCCGGACAAAACCCCGGGCCAGCCAGCTTCCGCCGGACACGAAAGCGGTCCTTGCGGCCTCGACGGCATCTTCTCGTGGCAGTCCGGCTTCTCTCTCAAGCAGGCGTGCAGCCGCATGCAGGCTTTCGGCCATAAGAAGGTTGAAACGCCGTGCCGCATCCGTGCCGGGCATCTGGCCACGTGGCATCCGGTTGATCTCGGCCTGCACGTCTGTTGCTGACAGCTGAAACCCGGTCTGTCGGGTCAGCCGCCCCAGGAACGCGCGTTGCCACACCCAACCAATCAGTCGTCTCATGTTCCGGACTCCGATTTCAGCGCAAGCCCGACAGTCTTGTCGTAAAGCCGGGCGAGGGCGATCTGACGTTCCGGTGCAATATCGGGATCAAGCAGAATGATGCCGCTGAAGGCCGCGTATTCGATGTAGGCAAAATCATCGGCAGTCTTTGGGTCCAGCCCAAAGCGACGCTGATAAAGCGCGCTTACGACCTCAAGCCGCAGCGCGTCGGCTTGCCTGATGGTCTTGTCGACCTCGGGCAGGCGGCGTCCCAGTTCACGGATGCCAAGCTCCAGCCGGTAGTCAATGGTTATCGCCGCTTCGGTCAGTGCCGCACTTTGATCTTCGGGCGAAGCGTCAGGTTCGACCGCTGCCGCAACTTTGGCTGTTTGTGCGTCAAACCAATGGGTTGCAAGGTTGATCAGAAAGCTCTCGTGGTCCTCGAAGTGGTGATAAAATGACCCGCGTGTCAGCCCGGCTGATGTGCAGATGGCTTCCAGCTTCACCGCTTCGTGGCCGTCGCTGGCAAGCTGTTCAAGGCCATGCCGGATCCAGTCCAGCTTGCTGAATCTTGGTTTTTTCACGCCAGATGTCCCGCAACGCCAAGCAAGGCCACCGGAAGAAACAGCCATCCCTGCGGCAGTCTTGCATGGCTTTGCCCCAGTGCCATGACCAGTCCGACGCCGACCACAAAAAACCCAAACGCCAGGATTGTTCCTGCCGTCGCGAAAGCAAATGCGCCGGTATAGGCCGCGCCCATAAAGAACGCCGCCATAGAGGCGATTGTCACGGTCGTGAAATGCCAGCACAGATATTGGGTGTTGCGCACCAACGGATCAAGCGTGGTCGCTGTGATCAACGGCCGTGCGATCTCGCGCCCGCCGACGAACAGGTGAATGCAGAACCAAAGTGCTGCAAGGCCTCCGGCGGCCCAAAAATACAGATCATTCATTTGTGATTCCTTTCTTCCCGAGTGGCATACCTTTTTGTATGTAATGGCGCAAGAAAAAGAATACCAAAAGGTATGTTGTGGAGTGCCAACCGCCCACGCGGACCTGATCAGTCAAGCGGACTGGCCCGACGGCAGCCTGTTATAGCCCTGTTCGAAGGGGCGCGCGGGGGCGTTTTTGGATACGCGCTGCGCTTTTATGTTTGACTCCGAAGTGTGGGCGCGGGCAGGTTTTCTTCAGAGAATTATCCGGACAACAGCACATGCTGGCACAACGCATCAGAATAGACTTGGGGCGGCGCTCGACCGGCTGTGATC
>JABDQU010000225.1 GCA_013042105.1 Boseongicola sp. | reverse complement strand
AGCGACAAGGCCATCGCGAGGGATGTTCCGAAAGCACCGGCGCCGAGGACGGCTATTTCACTCATGCTTTCGCCCCCTTCTTGCCGGATCCGAGCATGGCCGGACTGGTCGCGTCAAGCGGCCATCTGGGACGGGCGATCAGAGGGGTGAGGCCAGGGTGATCGATGGTTTCCAGTTCGAGACCGGCCCACGCGATCATCGCGGCGTTATCGGTGCAGAGCGACAGCGGAGGGGCTGTGAAGGCGACGTTTGCAGCATCGGCGGTCGTTTGCAGGGCGCTGCGTATTTGCGTGTTTGCGGCGACTCCGCCCGCAACGGCAAGGGTCGGGTTTGAGGGTTCAAGTTTCAGGTATTCGCCTATGGCGCGGCGGGCTTTTTCGGCCAGCACGTCAGAGACGGCGGATTGAAAGCTGGCGCAGAGATCGGCGCGGGCTTGTTTGGTTATTCCGCCTTTTGCTTCAGAGAGCTTGTCGCGTTCGCGCAGCACGGCGGTTTTAAGTCCTGAGAAGCTCATATCGCAGCCATCGCGGTTCAAGAGCGGACGCGGAAGGGCAATAGCGTTCGGATCGCCTGTTCTGGCTTCGGCTTCGACGGATGGGCCGCCCGGTTGGGGCAGGCCGAGGAGGCGCGCGACCTTGTCGAAGGCTTCGCCGGGGGCATCGTCGATTGTTCCGCCAAGTCGGGTGAAGCTGTCGGGTCCATGGACGTTCAGGAACTGGCAGTGACCGCCGGATACAAGAAGCATCAGGTAGGGAAACGGCAGATCGTCCGTGAGGCGCGGGGTCAGTGCATGGCCTGCGAGGTGGTTGACCCCGATGACCGGTTTTCCCAGCCCGGCTGCGAGACCGCGCGCCATCATCACGCCAGAAATGACGCCGCCGATCAGTCCGGGGCCTGCGGTGACGGCAATAGCGTCGATATCAGCGAGAGATTTCCCGGCGTCTTTCAGGGCTTTGGCCACGGTTATGTCCAGCTTTTCGGCATGGGCGCGGGCGGCGATTTCGGGGACGACGCCACCAAAAGCAGAGTGCAGGTCCGTCTGCCCTGCCACAACGTTCGACAGAATAGTCCGGTCACTCTGAACCACGGCCGCGGCTGTGTCGTCGCAGCTGGATTCAATTCCGAGGATGGTTCGCTTGGCTGTCATCTGAGTTATCTTGCGTGAGCGTTGCTCGGCAGGTAACACCGGGAGGTCTTTCGCACAAGCAACGGTCCCCAAATGGACGACGCGTCGCCGACCCTTTTGCTGACCCGCCCTGACGCGCAATCGCGCGGTTTTCTTGCTGAATGCGAGGAGTTTCTGGGCCGTCGCTTGCCCGTGGTGATTGCGCCGTTGATGAAGATTGTCGACGTGGGGGATAGCCCTGCCTTGGACCGTTATGAGACGCTTATCGTGACATCGTCGCATGCGGTTCGCAGGCTTGGGACTGAAGGTGCGTTACGCGGGCGGCGGGTGGTGACGGTTGGGGATGTGACTGCTGAAGTCGCGAAGAAGTTTGGGGCAGAGGCTGAGGCGCTTGGGTCTGATGTTTCGGCATTCCTCGAAAACAGTGAGGGAATCGCTGCGCCTTGTCTTTATGCGCGCGGGCGGCATGTGCGGTTGGATTTGGCGTCTGAACTGGCGCAGATGGGCGTAGAGTGTGACGAGGCTGTCGTTTACGATCAGGTGGCGCAGCCTTTGGGACGTGCGGGCGAGGCACTGTTGGCTGGAACGGCACCCGTTGTTGCCCCGCTTTTTTCTGCCCGAACCGCTGAATTATTGAGCAGATCGTCGGACATTCACGCGCCTTTGACGGTGATCGCCATGAGTCCGGCAGTGGCAGCGGCGTGGACGGGTGCTGGTGAGGTCAGGATAGTGGCTGAGCCGACCTCGCGTGCTATGTGCCGAAAGGTAGCGGCGTTCTTTTAGGGGCGTTTGCTTGTTGTCCTCCTTGTGGCGGACTAAACTTGGTCCGGTGTTTTAAGCGAGTCCTTTGTGAAGCGCGTTTGATGGGAGTTATCGGCTTTGGCTAGTGACAAAAATTCGTCCAAGGTGTCAGAAGACAAGGATAATTCGCCGGAGGAGGTTGAGGAATCGCAGGACGTTTCCGCGGACGACGGCAAGGGTGAGGGTGCCGAATCGCCGGAGGACGGCGGCGTCGACACGCTTGAGGGCGATGCGCCGGAACTGGATGACGTTGAGGAAGCCAGCGACCGAATTGAGGATGCAGAAGTCATCGCTGAGGATAGCGAGCTTTTGGATGCGTTGAATGAGGCACCGGACGAAAAGCCCACAGAAGACGTCGTTTTGACTCCACGAGAGCCAGTTTCGAACGTCGAAAAGGGGCCTTCCACCTCTGGACTTGTCTTTGGTGGACTGGTTGCTGGTGCGATTGGTTTTTTGGTGGCGACGTTTGCTGTGCCTGAGGGTTGGCCAAACCCGCCTGCCGATGTGACTGACGTAATTGAGGCTGAGCTTGCAAATCAAGCTGGGCAGATTGAGGCATTGACGGCTCGGGTCGCAGGGTTTGACGGAATGTCTGGTGATGTTGATCTGAGCCCGGTTCAGGAGGATATCGCGGGCTTGGTGGAGCGCATTGACGCTTTGTCAGGCGAACTTTCCGCCGCCGTTGCCCGCGTCGAGGCTGTTGAAAACGCGCCTCCGGTTGCGGCTACCGGCACGCCTTTGCCGAATCTGGATTTCGACGCAGAGATGGAGACATTCCGGGCCGAAATCGAGGCCGCTGCGGCTGCTGCGCGTGCGGAGGTCGAGGCGGCACAAGCGCGGGCGTCCGAGATTGAAGCTGAAGCGCAAGCCGCTGCCGAGATGGCGATGCAACGCGCGGCGCTGGCAGAGGTATCTGCGGCCTTGGAGAGCGGCGCACCATTCTCGGATGCACTGGCCGTTCTGCCGGAAGCGCCTGAGGCTTTGACGTCGGTGGCTGCTGAGGGCGTGCCTACCCTGACCGCATTGCGGACAGCTTTCCCGGATGCTGCGCGCGCCGCTTTGCAGAACATGCAAGACGTTCCTGCCGATGCAAGCGCCGCCGACCGGTTTGCTGCTTTCTTGAGAAAGCAAACGAACGCCCGCTCGCTTTCGCCGCGTGAGGGGGATGATCCGGACGCAGTTCTGTCGCGCGCGGAGGCCGCTTTGAGTGACGGTGATCTGGAAAACGCTTTGTCAGAGCTTGCGGTTTTGCCGGAGGGAGCGACAGACGCGCTGGGTGGATGGATTTCGCTGGCGCAGACACGGGTCGCGGCGTTGTCGGCTGTGCAGTCGCTAAGCAATGAATTGAACTGAGGAAGGCACATTTAAATGGTCTGGTCTTTACTGAGAATCTTCCTCTTTGTTGCGCTTGTGGGTGCAGCGGCCTGGGGCGCGGGAATGCTGTTGGAAGCCGAGGGCGGCGTTCGTGTTTCGGTTGCTGATACGGAATTCACTCTGGGCGCTTTGGAGTCGGTGATTGCGCTGGTGGTGTTGGTCATTCTGACATGGGTCGCCTTCAAGGTCATCGGATTGCTGGTGGCATTCCTGAAGTTCCTGAATGGTGACGAAACCGCTATTACCCGGTATTTCGCCCGTAATCGCGAGCGTAAGGGTTATGACGCCCTTGCCGAGGGCATGATGGCTGTGGCGTCGGGCGACGGTCGATTGGCCCTTGCGAAGGCTTCGAAGGCCGAGCGGTATCTGAAGCGACCCGATTTGACGACACTGTTGACAGCTCAGGCTGCAGAGATGGCAGGCGACAAGGCGAAGGCGGAACTGGCCTATAAGAAGCTGTTGCGGGATGATCGGACCCGATTTGTCGGTGTGCGTGGGATCATGCGTCAGAAGCTGTTGGACGGAGATACGGATACAGCGTTGAAACTTGCCGAGCGGGCGTTTGCGCTTAAGCCAAAGCACGAAGAAACGCAGGATATTCTGTTGGGACTGCAGGCTGGTCAGCATGACTGGTCTGGTGCGCGCAAGACGCTGAGTGCGAAGTTGAAGCACGGGTCTTTGCCGCGTGACGTGCATCGACGCCGGGATGCGGTTCTGGCCTTGGGCGAGGCGCGTGACATTGTGGAAGAGAGCGTATCGATCGAAGCGCGCGAGAAGGCGATTGCAGCGAACAAAATGTCGCCTGATCTGGTGCCTGCCGCTGTCATGGCGTCGGATAGTTATGTTGCTGAGGGTAAGCCCAAATATGCGACGCGGGTGATCCGCAAGGCCTGGGAAGTCGCGCCACATCCTGATCTGGCGGCGGCTTTTGCGCGGATTGTGCCTGATGAAAGTGCGGGAAAAAGGATCCTGCGGTTTGGCGTTTTGACGAATATGCACCGCGATCACCCGGAAACGCGTTTGTTGCAGTCAGAGTTGCAGATTGCGGCGGAAGATTTTCCTGCGGCGCGCAAAGCGCTTGGAGATTTGGCCGAGACCGATCCGACGGCTCGGACACTGACCATTATGGCTGCGATTGAGCGTGGTTCGGGGGCTGATGATGCGGTTGTGAAGGGCTGGCTGGCGCGGGCGTTGACTGCGCCGCGCGATCCGCAGTGGGTTTGCGAGAAGTGCCAGACGGTGCACGGAGAGTGGTCTCCGATCTGTAGCAATTGCGATGGTTTCGACACTCTGGCATGGACGCGGCCGCCTGAGGGGTCGTCGTCGATGTTGACGGGCGCGGAGATGTTGCCACTGATCGTTGGTCAGATTGAGCCTCCGGCGACCGAGGAAGAAGTGGATGACGCTGAGACGATTGATGCTGTCGCAGAGGTTGCCGAGGCTGATCCAGAAGACGCGGCGGACAAAGAAACGGCGAATGCTGACGCTCCGCCTGCCGATTTTGTCGTTGAAACTGATGAAACAGAGCAGAAAAAAGACGCGACTTAGGTCTGTCCAATGGCGGAAAAGCTTGCTAACAGGCGCGCCGGAAAGCCTCAATAGCTCAGCTGGTAGAGCAGGTCCTTCGTAAGGACAAGGTCGGGGGTTCGAGTCCCTCTTGAGGCACCACTCCAAGCATTCTGGATCATTTTAAGCGTTTCGCGGAAGAGACGCGACTGGTCGTCTGCGAGGTCGGTGATCACGTTGAAATGGTTGCGGTTCGGGACCTCGAATTGGGTTGTCATGCCGCCAGCGTTTGAGATCTTTTCCGCGTAGGCTTGGCTTTGACGCTTGAATTCAGCGGTTTCCGTTTCTCCCCATGTGAAGATGAGCGGCACGCTGGTGGGGCTGCGGTGGTGTATCGGGCTGTTTTCGCGGGCGGTATCCTCGGTGAGCGAGAGCCATTCGTTGGGCGCGCAAAAGCGGAGGGGGTCGAGATCGTAGAGGCCGCTTGCGAGGAGAGCGCCGTTTATTTCCGGTCGAAGGGACATTGCGGCAAGGTGGGCTCCGGCGGACGAACCGGCGAGGAAAATGCGGTTTTGATCGTAGGGGTGGTCGCTGGCGTTCTCGATCAGGGTTGCGGTGGCGCGGCGACATTGGGCCACGATCTCGGTGAGGGATGCGGCAGGGGCGAGCGTGTATTCGATCACCGCGACGGCAACGCCGTTTGCTACGAATGGCTTTGCCATGAAGGCTGATTCCCGGCGGGAGAGGGCGCGCCAGTAGCCGCCGTGGATGAAAACGAGGAGTGGGCTGGAGCTGTTGGCGGTTGGGAACAGGTCGAGGCGTTCGTCGGTGGTGGGGCCGTAGGGGATGTCTTTGAGGACCATCAGATCCGCATAGGCTTGGTCGCTGAGCGCGCGGTAGGCGCGCATTTCCGCGTCGAAATCCGGCACGGTGGCGCGGGCATTGTATTGGATTTCAAGCTCGGCCTCGGACATGCCGCGATAGGGACGTTTCATTGCTTAAACCCCCAGGTATTTCTCGGCGAAATTGTCTTCTGCGCGCATGGCGGGGACGTCGCCGTGCCATGCGATCTGGCCTTTGACGATAACGTAATTATCGTCGGCTAGACGGGCCATGTCGTCGAGGTTTTTGTCGATCACGAGCGTGGTTTGGCCTTCGGCCTTGAGTTCGGCAAGGACAGACCAGATTTCCTGTCGGATCATTGGCGCGAGGCCCTCGGTCGCTTCGTCGAGAATCAGAAGCGTGGGATTGGTCATGAGCGCGCGCCCAATGGCGAGCATTTGCTGTTCGCCGCCGGAGAGAGAGTTTCCAAGCTGGTTGGCGCGGTCTTTGAGGCGCGGGAAGCGGGCGTAGACTTTGTCGAGATCCCATGGGCCTTTGCGTTCGGCACGGTTGGCTGCGGTGGCAACGAGGTTTTCGCGCACACTGAGGGTCGGGAAGATTTGGCGGCCTTCCGGGACAAGGGCAATTCCTGCCCGGCCGATCTGGTAGGGGCGCTGGGCGGTGATGGTTTCGCCTTTGAAGCGGATCGTGCCTGCCTTGGCGGGTGTGAGGCCGGTGATTGTGCGGACGGTCGTAGTTTTGCCCATGCCGTTGCGACCCATTAGGGTGACGAGGTGCCCTTCGTTGAGGGTTAGGTTGATGCCAAAGAGGACTTGGCTGGTGCCGTAGCTGGTTTCGACGTTTTCGAGGGTCAGCATTAGGCGGGCTCCTCGTTGTGGAGTTCGTGGGTGCCGAGGTAGGCTTCCTGGACGTCGCGGTTGGTTCGGATGGCTTCGGGCGTGTCTGTGGCGATGATCTTACCGTAGACGAGGACAGAGATTTCGTCAGCGAGCGAGAAGACGACGTCCATATCGTGTTCGACGAGTAGCATTGTTGTGGTGTCGCGCAGGCTGTTCAGGAGATCAGTGAGGCTGCGGCTTTCGTCGACGCCCATGCCGGCCATGGGTTCATCGAGCAGCAGCAATTTGGGGTCGGCGGCGAGGGCCATGGCGATTTCAAGCTGGCGTTTCTGGCCGTGGGCGAGGTTTTGGGCGCGGGTATCGGCCTCGTCTGAGAGACCTGTGCGTTCGAGGATGGCTTCGGCTTTGGCGCGCTCTTCACGGTCGGCGGAGGCTTTGGCGAAGATGCGGAAGACTTGATTGTTCAGAGATTGCAGGACGAGGGCGACGTTATCGCGGACGGTGAATTCCGGGATGACGGAGGTGATCTGGAAGCTGCGCACAAGCCCGGCGTGGGGGCGTTTGTGTGCTGGGAGGGCGAGGAGGTCTTGGCCGTCGAAGGTGATCGAGCCGCTGTCTGGGGTGAGATAGCCGGAGATTTGGCTGATGAGGGTTGTCTTGCCGGCGCCGTTTGGGCCGATGAGGGCGTGGATGGTGCCTTTTTTAACTGTCAGAGAGACATTGTCGGTTGCGGTGAGCGCTCCGAAGGATTTGGAGAGGTTTTGGATGTCGAGCACGTGCTACCCCTCTTTCTTGAAGATTAGGCCGTAGAGACCGGTTTTGGCGAAGAGGACGATCAGAATCAGGATCGGGCCGAAGACGACGCGCCAGTGTTCTTTGAGAAGGTCCATGCCAAGCTCGTGGAAGATGATGGGCAGGAATTCTTCGAGGAGAAGGAAGACGAAGGCCCCCATGACGGGGCCGATGAGCGTGCCGATACCACCGAGGATAACGACGATCATGAGGTCGCCCGACTTGGTCCAGTGTGTGAGGCCGGGGCTGACGAATTCGGTGTGATTGGCCATGAGCGCACCGGCGAGACCCGCGCCTGCGCCCGCGATGACGAAGATCAGGAGTTTTGCCGAGTATGGTCGGATGCCGATGGATGTCATGCGGTCTTCGTTTTGGCGGATCGCGGCGAGGACGCGACCGAACTTTGAGCGCACGAGGCGATGGCAGAAGAGGAAGAACGCCGTGAAGATCGCGAGGCAGAAGTAGTAGAACGTGATGCGGTCGTTGAGGTCGATTGCTGGCAGGATGTTGCGGCCCTCGAACATCATCATGCCGTCGTCGCCTCCGTAGGCTTCGAGGGAGACGAAGAGGAAGAACAGCATTTGCCCGAATGAAAGCGTGATCATGATGAAGTAGACGCCCTTTGTGCGCAGGGCGAGCGCGCCGATGATGAGCGCGAAGAGGGCCGAGATCAGGATAGCGAGCGGTAAGACGATGAGACCTGTCAGTGTGCCGTCAAAACCTAGGAAGGTGGTTTCCTCGAAGTTGTGGAACGCGAGGATACCGACGACGTAAGCGCCGACGCCGAAGAACGCGGCGTGGCCGAAGCTGACGAGGCCGGTGTAGCCGATGAGCAAATCGAGGCTGACGGCGCCTATGGCGAAGATGACGAGGCGTGTTGCCGTCGAGATCAGGTAGGAGGAGTCGGCGGCGGTAAGGATCCACGGAAGGATGATGAGGAGGAGCGCGCCGAGGGCGTAGAAGGCCGGGAGGTGTTTTTCGCTGAGCATCAGGCGGCCCTCGCAACTGGGAAGAGGCCGGTTGGTTTGAAGATCAGGACAATGATCATCAGGAGGTAGACCGACATTGACGACAGGGCTGCCCCGATGCCGTTGGCTGTGGCGGGGTCAAGGAACTGGCCGAGGAGGTCGGGTAAGAAGGCGCGACCAAGGGTGTCGACGAGGCCGACGGTGAGCGCTCCGAGCAGAGCGCCGCGGATTGAGCCAATGCCGCCGATGACGATGCAGACGAAACTGAGGATCAGGAGGTTCTCGCCCATGCCGACTTCGACTGAGGTTAGCGGGCCCGAAAGACCACCTGCGAGGCCTGCGAAGAGCGCGCCTACGACGAAGATCGTGGTGTTCAGGGCTTGGATATTCACACCGAGGGCGCGGATCATTTCGGGGTTTGTGGTGCCCGCGCGGATGCGCATGCCGGTGCGGGTTTTGACGATGATAAACCAGAGGATGGCGGCGACCATCAGGCCGACGGTGATGATGGCGATGCGATAGAGCGGATAGGAGAAGGTGTCGGTGATCTGGACCGCACCGGAGAGGGCTTCGGGCACGTTGAGGAACAGGGGTGTGCGGCCGAAGACGATGGAGACGCCTTCGTTGAAAAACAGTATGAGGCCGAAGGTGGCGAGGACCTGGTCAAGGTGGTCACGGTGGTAGAGCGGGCGGATGATCAGGAGTTCGATGACGAGCGCGAAGGCGGCGACGACGGGAAATGAGAGCAGAAGGCCCAGGAAGAATGAGCCGGTGAGGTTTGTCAGCACCGCGACGGCGTAGGCGCCGATCATAAAGAGTGAGCCGTGGGCGAGGTTGATGATGTTCATGAACCCGAAGACCAATGTCAGGCCAGCCGATACGAGGAACAGGAACATGCCAAGTTGCAGGCCGTTCAGAAGTTGCTCGAAAAATAGCTGGGTCATTGATGGGTCCGGGGGTGGTGACGTTGAAAGGGCTGGCCGATGATGGGCCAGCCCTTGGATTTATAGTTGGTTGTTTGGCTTACATCGAGCACTCGCCGACGTAGGCGTCAGCGTGGTTCTCGACGATGATGCCGGTTGTGCGGTTGCGGAATTCACCGTCGATTTCGACGACCTCGCGGGAATACCAGTTCTGCACGGGGTGGTTGTTGCTGTTGAAGGCAAATGGGCCCCGCACCGCTTCGAAGTCAGCCGCTTTCAGGGCCGCGCGGAAGCCATCCATATCCGCTGTCACCGCACCTCCGGTTGCGCGCAGGGCGCTGGCGATGAGGCGGGCTGTATCGTAGCCTTGGCTGGCGTAGACGGTTGGCGCGCGGTCATAGGTTTCCTCGAAGCTGGCGACGAAGGCGACGTTGGCCGCGTTGTCTAGGTCGTGGTTCCAATGCGAGGTGTTCTGAACGCCCAGCATTGAGGCTCCTACGGCGCGCAGAATGTTGATGTCTGCTGATGGTGCCGCAAGAACCAGAGGGATCTCATCGCGCAGGCCCGCTTGGTCGTATTGTTTCATGAAGTTGATGCCCATGCCGCCGGGGAGGAACTGGAAAACCATTTCAGGCTTTGCCGCACGGATTTTTGCAATCTCGGCGGCGTAGTCTGTTTGGCCAAGCTGGGTGTATGTTTCTTCGACAATGTCGCCTGTGAAGAAGCGCTTGAAGCCCGCGAGGGCGTCCTTACCCGCCTGATAGTTCGGCGCGAGGATGTAGGCGTTGTTGTAGCCAAGGTTTGAGGCCGCAATACCTGCCGATTCGTGCAGAGTGTCGTTCTGCCAAGAGGCAACGAAGTAATTCTCGTGGCAGGCCTTGCCCGCGAATTGCGATGGGCCGGAGTTCGGCGAGATATAGAAGCGTCCTGCCCGCAGTGTCAGCGGGGCGACAACGGGGGCGATGTTGGAAAAGATCACGCCGGTCATGATTTCAACTTCGTCACGCTCAAGGAAGCGTTCGGCGATGGCGCGGCCATTTTCGGGCTTAAGGCCATCGTCTTCGACGATCACTTCGACGGGGACGCCGCCAAGTGTACCGCCTTCTTCTTCGATGGCAAGAAGGAAGCCGTCACGGACGTCGGTTCCGAGATAACCGGCGGGGCCGGACAATGTGGTGATCATGCCGATTTTAAGCGCATCTTGCGCCATGCCGGCGGTCGCAAGCGCGGAAAGCGCCGTGGCAGCGAGAAGTGTTTTCAGTTTCATGGAAGTCTCCCTTGTAGACGTGCGCGCACTTTTTGAACGCGCTTTTGTTGTGGCTTTTGGTCTTAGAGCTGAACCCATCCTTCGGGGGCATCTTTGCCCGGATGAACCACACCGCAATTCGGGCAGGTGCGTGCCTCTTCGGAGGCGTAGAAAGCCTGATAGATGGGTGGCAGGTCCCGGACGATTGATTCGAGTTGTTTTTCGGCCCGGTGCACGCAGGTCCCGCATTCAAAGCAATACCATTCGATGGCATCAAGTTCGCCGATTTGGCGCTTGGGTTCGATAACAAGGCCGATTGAGCCTTCTTGCGGGCGTTGAGGTGAGTGGCGGACGTGTGGCGGCAGAAGGAAGATATCGCCCTCGCGGATTGGAACGTCGTAGAACTCGTTGCCGTCATAGAGTTTCAGGAGCATGTCGCCTTTGATTTGGTAGAAGAACTCCTCGACGGGGTCGTCGTGATAGTCGGTACGCTTGTTCGGGCCGCCCACAATCGTGACCATCATGTCGGCATCTTCCCAGATCTGCTGGTTGCCAACGGGCGGCTTCAGCAGGTGTTTGTGCTCTTCGATCCAGCCGTTGAAGTTGAATGCGCTTAGTCTCGACATATCAGCCCTCCGTGGTGTTGCAGAAAGAGTGCGAGGTTATCGCTCTCATTTCAATGAGGAATTTTCTTTACGGGTGTTTGCGCTGGTTGGTTTCCGGCATATCTTTGGGTGAAGAACTCAAGAACAGGCGAAACCATGGAATATCCTGACCTCACGCTTTTTATCGGCGGAGCATGGCGCAAAACCAGCGACACGCTGCCCGTCGTGAACCCGGCAACTGAAGGCGAGATTGGCCGCGTGCCAGTTGCGACTTCGAAGGATCTGGATGACGCGCTGGATGCGGCGGAGGCGGGCTTTCAGGTTTGGAGCAGAACGTCGCCACGCGAGCGTAGTGATGTGATGATGCGGGCCGCCCGCCTGATGCGAGAGCGGATTGATGAGATTGCCTATGCGATCACGATTGAGCACGGCAAGCCTTATCGGCAGGCGCAGTTGGAAGTCATTCGCGGGGCAGAGTTTTTCGAGTGGGACGCGGGTGAAGCGCAGCGACTTTATGGTCGGGTTATTCCGGGTGTTGAGGGCATTCGCCATACTGTGTTGCGACAGCCGATTGGACAGGTAGCGGCATTCTCGCCTTGGAATTTTCCGATGAGCCAGCCGGCACGAAAAATTGCCGGAGCACTTGCCTCGGGGTGTTCTGTGATCCTGAAAGCGGCGGAAGAAACGCCGGGTGGTGCTGTTCATATTGCGCGGGCATTTCAGGATGCGGGGTTGCCCGATGGCGTCCTCAATTTGGTTTTTGGGGTGCCTTCGGATATCTCAGGGCATCTTATTCCTGACGACAGAATCCGGTTGGTTGCGTTTACAGGATCGACGGTGGTCGGGCGCAATTTGACAACAATGGCGTCAGAAAATATGACGCCGGTTTTGATGGAACTGGGTGGACATGCGCCGGTTATTGTCTGTGACGATGTTGACCCGCAGGTGGTTTCGCCGATTTGCGCAGATCGAAAGTATCGAAATGCGGGGCAGGTGTGCACGTCTCCGACGCGGTTTTATGTGGATGAAGGATTGTTCGGTTCGTTTGCTGATGGCTTTGTTACGAGGGCGAAGTCAGTCGTTGTTGGGGACGGTATGGGTGATGGGGTGCAGATGGGTCCTGTTGCGAATGATCGCCGTCTTGCGGCGATGTCGATGCTTGTTGAGGATGCTGTGGCGTCGGGTGCTGAGTTGCTTGCGGGTGGAGCCCGAATTGGGAACGCCGGGTATTTCTTTGAGCCGACAGTGCTTGCCAATGTGCCGGATACTGCGCGGATTATGACTGAGGAGCCGTTCGGACCAATTGCGATAATCAATCCGGTCAGATCACTGGATGATGGAATAGCCCAAGCAAATAAGCTTCCTTACGGGCTTGCGGCTTATGGCTTCACGCATTCCGCTTCGAACGCATTTGAGATGGCCGAGCGGGTTGAGACCGGGAATTTGTCGATCAATACGCTAGAGGCGTCACTACCTGAAACGCCGTTTGGTGGCGTGAAGTGGAGCGGCTATGGGCGTGAGGGTGGTGAGGAAGGGTTGCACCACTACACGGTCGTGAAGAACGTGTCTCACAAGATGGAGATTGAGTAGATTCAGAATAACTCAAAAGCGGATTGGCTCTTGGTCGTCGAGAATCTTAGCAACCACGCTCATCGCGGCAAGGGCTGAGCTTTTGGGGTTTTCCGGTAAGCTATTGCCGGAAATTGTGAAGAACAACTCGCCGAATTCACCATCCGCACGAACTTCGTGGATGTTTGAGGACACGCTCGGATCAGCAATCAGTTCGACAATAGTATTGTCAAATCCGAGAGATGAAAGTGCAACTGCGGCGGCGACGTTTGCGTTCCTAGGGTAGGCAAGCGAAGCCTCGCGGGCGGTGCCGGTGAAGTGTGTGGTGGGTTTGCTTAGATTGGCGAGATCAAGTGTATCTTCGGCTGGTGAACCGGTCCAACCTTTGGGGGGCTTGCGACCGACATAAGTGACGTTTTTGAGATGCCCCGCCCGAGCGGCCCGAAGGGCATCCAAAGCTCCGA
>JABDQU010000257.1 GCA_013042105.1 Boseongicola sp. | reverse complement strand
ACCGAAGCCCTCGCCGAGACCCTGATGCGACGCCGCGCCGAGGCCACGATCCGCCTGCAAAAAGGCTATGATCACAGTTACTTCTTCGTCTCGACCTTTATGGAAGACCACATCGCCTTCCACGCCGAGGCCCTATGGCGGTAATCTACGTCGACGCCGATGCCTGCCCGGTCAAGGCCGAGGTCGAAACCGTCGCCACCCGCCGCAAAACGCCGGTGAAAATGGTGGCCAACGGCGGTCTGCGCCCCTCGCCCAACCCATTGATCGAAATGGTCTACGTGGATGACGGCCCCGACGTCGCCGATATCTGGATCGCAGAGCGCGCAGGCCCCGGCGACATCGTTATCACCTCCGATATCCCTCTTGCGGCCCGCGCGGTGGAAGCTGGCGCGCTTGTCCTCAAGCCCAACGGTGAACGCCTGACGGCCACAAACGTCGGCAACGCGCTGGCCATGCGCGACCTCGCCGCCGACCTGCGCGCCGCTGATCCTTTCCGTCAAGGCGGCGGCAAAGGCTTTACAAAAGCCGACCGCTCGCGTTTTCTCGACGCATTGGAGCGTGCTTTGCGGTAACGGCATTCGCGCCTCGTGTTCCAGGTGAGATATGTCCCTAACGCAAGCAGAACGGACCAGCTTTTCCGGTGCCTATTGGGCGCTGGCGGCTGTCATTGCGTTTGCGACCAACGATGTGGTGATCAAGTTCCTGTCGGGCGGCTATCCGCTTTATCAGGTGATGTTCGTGCGCTCTCTCGTCGGCATTTTGTTCGTCGTCGGCGTGATCGTCCCCCTCACCGGCACTTGGCAGATGCTGAAAACCAAACGCCTGAAGACGCACTTGCTGCGCGGTCTCTGCGTGGTGTTCGCCAACTTCACCTTCTTTCTCGCCCTCGCAGCACTCCCCCTTGCCGACGCTGTGGCGATCTTCTTTATCAGCCCGCTGCTGATTTCGGTCTTTTCGGTGATATTCCTCGGCGAATACGTCGGCCCCCGTCGCTGGGCCGCGATCCTCCTAGGCCTCATCGGCGTTCTCATCGTCGTGCGCCCCGGCACCACGGCCTTCCAGATCGCCTCGCTCCTGCCGCTCTTCGCAGCCGTCGGCTATGCACTCCTCCACATCCTCACGCGCCGGATCGGTGGCACCGAAAACGCAACATCCATGGTGTTCTACATCCAGCTTACGTTTCTCTGCGTCTCCTCAACCGCCGGGCTGGCGCTCGGTCACGGAGGCTTTGACACCTTCGACCACCCGTCCGCGATCTTCCTACTGCGCGCTTGGGTCTGGCCCGACCCCTTCGACCTTGGCCTTATGATCTTCTCCGGCATGGTGACCTCCATCGGCGGCTACATGATCTCGCAAGCCTACATGCGCTCCGAAGCCGCCCTTGTAGCGCCATTCGAATACGTCGCTCTGCCGCTCTCTGTCGTCTTCGGCTTTTACCTCTTCGCCGAAATGCCAGACGCTATCGCTCTGTCAGGTATAGCTCTGATCCTGATCTCCGGCCTCGTCCTGATCTGGCGTGAAGCCGCCGCGCGCAAACAGTCCCGCCTTGACGGGCCGAACCGCCTATGAGCCTCGCTCTCTGGACTGCCCTCGGTCTCACCGCCGCTGCGCCCCTTATCGCCGAGGGTCTGCGCCGACCGATGTCGACAGCCCGTCAAAAAGACGCCCCCGGCAACATCGCCGAGCTTCCTTCAGGCCGCACCCACTACCGCTGGACCGGCCCCAAGCGCGGGCCCATCGTCGTGTGCATCCACGGCCTGTCATCACCGCAATACATCTTCGCCGGCACCGCCCGCGCATTGGCCGCCTTGGGCTTTCGCGTCCTGACCTATGATCTCTATGGCCGCGGCTGGTCCTCGCGCCCAAGCGGCACACAAGACACCGACTATTTCCTGCGCCAGTTGCGCGACCTTCTGGATTATTTCGGGATCGAAGACCGCCTGACCGTCGTCGGCTATTCTATGGGCGGCAACCTCGCCACCGCCTTTGCCGCTGAAGAAGGTCTGAATATCAAAGCCCTGATCCTCATGGCCCCCGGCGGCCTTGCCCCTGTCTACCAAAGCCCGAAAGACCGCCTCTGGACCCTGCCCGTCATAGGTGACTGGCTCATGCCCCTGTTCGGAGGCATTGCGCTGCGCCGCGAACTTGCCCACGAAGACACCGCCCCCACAGTTATCCCCAACCTGACCGAGCGCCTCGCCTCTGAAACCCGCAAACGCGGGTATCTGCCGTCGCTTCTCTCTTCGCGCCGCCATGTTTTGTCCAAAACGCTTGAAGAGGACCACACGACCATCCGCGACTATAAAACGCCGGTTCTTGCGATCTGGGGGCGCAATGACGGCGTGATCCCGATCACCGCTATGGGCAAGCTTGCCGCGCTTAATCCGAACGCCCACCATGTCGAACTGGCAAAAGGCACGCACAATTTTCCGCAAACTCATCCGGGCCGTGTTGCAGAGATACTGAAACACTTTCTGGGCCAACAAACACCGCAGCCGCGCCGCCCTAGCTCACCAACATCCGCAAGCCCTGCGTCACGTCACTCCTGACCGCCAGCCGCAAACCCGGCTCATCGCCCGCGCGCAAAGCTGCCAGAATAAGCCGATGACCTTTCGGCACTTCGGTGCGATTCAACCGCCCATATAGCGCGCGCATTGTCGGTCCCATCTGCAACCAGACGGTTTCCGCCATCGCCAGCATCGCAGGCGCCTGCGCGCGCAGATACAACGTTCGGTGAAACTCAAGGTTCGTGCGGATATAGGCCACCGCATCGCCTTTGACGATTGCCTCGGAAATCGAGTTGTTGATGGTCGCAAGTCGATCAATCAATGCCAGATGCGCGCGCGGCAAAGCGCGGCTGGCAAGCTCGGTTTCGATCAACGCACGTAAAGCGGCAAGTTCCTCAATCCTGTCATTGGACAACTCCGGTGTCGACACGCGCCCCGAGGCCGACAGCGTCAACGCCCCTTCCGCCACAAGCCGACGCACAGTCTCCCGCGCCGGGGTCATCGAGACGTCAAATTCCTTGCCAATCCCGCGTAGTGTCAGGGCCGCGCCGGGATCGATCTCGCCGTGCATAATGCGCGTGCGCAAAACGCGATAAACCCGGTCATGAGCGGCGGGGATCGGATCTAAAGAACGGCTCAACATGCGTGCAGTGTGATCACAAAAGCCACCGCTTCGTCAATCAAACCGATAGGCATGCAGCCCCGGACCATCCGTCTTCAACCACCCCTTTTGCGCGCGGTAATCCGGGCGAAGCTCTTGCACCACATCCCAGAACGCCCCCGAATGGTTCATCTCGACCAAATGCGCAACTTCATGAGCAATTACGTAATCAAACACCTCAGGCGGTGCCATCACCAACCGCCAGGACAGCATCAATCGCCCCTCGGACGTGCAAGACCCCCACCGCGACCGCGTATCGCGAAAGCTGACGCCCGTGACCTCGCGACCAACAAGGTCCGCATAGTGATCCACCCGAGGCAACGCCCGGTCCCGTGCCAGATGCTTCAGCGCCGTCATCAAAGCACGCGCACTCGGCATCTCAACGCGATCCTCGAAAATTCTCGCCTGCCGTCCCGCCCCGGCCTCAATCCGACGCAGCACACCTTCTACCGGGACGTCCGCACCGACAGCCACCACCGTCTCCGGTGCCGTCCCCGCCTTGGCCTTGGCAATCCATCCCGCGTGATCTCGCAGGAAGGCATGCGCCGCCCGCTCTGACGTTTTTGGCGGCATCGTCAACGTCACACGCCCGTCCAGCCGCGACACCCGCAGTGTCATGCGACGTGCGCGCGGGTTGCGCCGGATCGTGACCCCATCGGTCGCAGTTTCAAGCGGCGTTTCCCACCCCATCCGTCAGCCTCAATTTACGCATTTTCGCTTTCAAAGACCCTAGCTTTGCGCTGCAGACCTCGACAAGGGGCAAAGCTCAGTCAAAAGCCTTTGACAGCCGCCAGCACTTATGGCAATTGGCCCAACAATCTAATCGCACCTCGAGACGAAGGACGACCCATGCCGAAGGAAGAATGGGGCACAAAACGCCTATGCCCGACGACGGGCAAACGGTTTTATGACCTGAACAACACCCCCGTGGTCAGCCCGTATACCGGAGAAGTCGTGAACATCGAAACCGGCAAAGCCAGCCGCACGATGGTCGCCGACAAGCCCGACGCAAGCGCCAAGCCTGAAACAGCAGCCGACGAAGAAGACGTGGTTCTCGACGACGATGACGACGACGCGGATGTCGATCTGGGCGACGATGTGCTTGAAGACGACGACGATGATGATGATGTTTCGCTCGACGACATCGCAGATGTTGCGGCGGACGACGAAGACTGACCGAACTGATTTTTCGCTTGATTTGAAAGGGCGGAAAACGTAGGTCACGCGGGCGGTCAGATACTGCCCGCTTCAGATGGGGCCTTAGCTCAGTTGGGAGAGCGCTTGCATGGCATGCAAGAGGTCAGGGGTTCGACTCCCCTAGGCTCCACCAAGCACTTTGCAAAGCAAAGTGCGTATTGCGGCAGTCGTTTTTCAAAAACGGTGAGAGCATCAAGGCTCCACATTACCTCCAAAACACGACACCTGGCGTGAGACATTCCAAAACCCCCACCGCAAGTCAGCCCGCGCGCCCATCAAACCCATCCGCCCCGCTCACCCAAATGCACATCATCTTCATAAAAATTATGAGAAAAATTGATTTGCAGCCCCCGTCTCCCCATGTCATCCCGACGCCACTCTAAAACGGAGCCTCGCCAAAATGTCCGACCGCCTTTCGACCCTCCTTGAAACGCGCGACTGGCTACTGGCCGACGGTGCGACGGGCACCAACCTGTTCAACATGGGGCTGATGTCCGGTGATGCGCCCGAGTTCTGGAATGTCGATGAGACCGCCAAAATCAAGGCGCTCTACAAAGGCTCAGTCGATGCGGGATCGGACGTTTTTCTCACCAACACCTTCGGTGGCAATGCCGCGCGCCTAAAACTCCATGACGGCCAAAACCGCGTGTTCGAGTTGAACAAGGCGGGCGCTGAAATCGGTCGCGAAGTCGCTGACGCCTCGGGGCGCGCGGTGATCGTCGCAGGCTCGGTCGGGCCGACTGGCGAGATCATGGAACCGATGGGAACGCTCACCTATTCAAACGCTGTCGAGATGTTCCACGCGCAGGCCGAAGGTCTGAAAGCCGGTGGCGCCGATGTGCTCTGGGTCGAAACCATCAGCGCACCCGAAGAATACCGTGCCGCCGCCGAGGCCGCACTTTTGGCGGGCATGCCGTGGTG
>JABDQU010000255.1 GCA_013042105.1 Boseongicola sp. | reverse complement strand
GGTCCGGCGACATTCTGCAGGCGCGCGACCGTGCGGATGAAGCGGACAATGGTGTCGAGATCGCATACAATGCGCCAACTGAAGGAGCTTTGATGTGGTTTGACCAGATGGCGATCCCTGTTGATGCACCAAATCCGGAGGCCGCGCATACGTTTTTGAACTTTATTATGGACGCACAGAACATGGCCGCGGCGTCGAACTATGTCTATTACGCCAATGGCAACGAGGCCTCCAAGCCCTTCCTTGAGGACGATGTGATCAACGATCCGGCGATCTATCCTTCCGAGGCGACGCTGGAAAATCTCTACACAGCTGTGCCTTACCCGCCGAAAGTTCAGCGAGTGGTCACTCGTCTCTGGACCAAAGTGAAGTCTGGCACCTAAAGTCGGACTTGAGCGCCCGGTGGTTTCGGCCTCCGGGCGTTTTTATTCAGAGGGGGCGGATATGGCGGCTTCGGGCAAGGACGATGTGTTTGCGCCATGGTTGGATGCAAAAGCGGAGCCGTTAATCAAGATTAACGGGGTCACCAAGCGTTTTGGCGATTTCACCGCAATTGATGACGTGTCGCTGAATATTTACCCGCAGGAATTCTTCGCTCTTTTGGGGCCATCGGGCTGTGGCAAGACCACATTGATGCGGATGCTGGCAGGGTTCGAGACGCCGACGACAGGCGTGATTTCAATCGATGGACAAGACATGTCGACCGTGCCGCCCAACAAGCGGGCGGTGAACATGATGTTCCAGAGCTATGCGCTGTTTCCGCATCTGAGCGTCTGGGAGAATATTGCGTTCGGGCTGCGTCGTGACGGGCTGGACAAGGACCGGATCGCGGCGCGTGTCGAAGAGATGCTGAAACTGGTGCAGCTTTCGAAGTTCGCAAAGCGCAAACCGCACCAGATTTCAGGCGGGCAACGTCAGCGGGTGGCCTTGGCGCGGGCATTGGCGAAAGCACCGAAACTGTTGTTGCTGGACGAGCCTTTGGGGGCTTTGGACAAGAAGCTGCGACAGGAAACGCAATTCGAGTTAATGGATATTCAGGAGAAGACCGGCACGACTTTTGTGATCGTCACGCACGATCAGGAAGAGGCGATGACGGTTGCCAGTCGCGTGGCTGTCATGGATCATGGCCAGCTCATTCAGGTCGAGACGCCCGAGGTCATTTATGAGCAGCCAAATTCGGTTTATGTGGCTGATTTTATTGGGGATGTTAACCTGATCGAAGGGTCGGTTTCCAGTCTTGCGGGAGGTGCGGAACTGGCCTGGGCCGAGGGGCGTGCACCGTTGGTCGGGCAGCCCGGGGCCGCCTTGACGACCGGACAACCTGCGACCTTTGCGATCCGTCCCGAGAAGATCGCGATATCCACCGAAGAGCCGCAGGATCGGCGGAATCGGGTGCAGGGCAAAATTCTGGACATCGGGTATTTGGGGAACCTGTCGACATATCATGTGGAGATGCCGGAAGGTCCGGTGATCAAATGTGAGGTCGGCAATCGCAGTCGGATCGAGCGGCGCGATTTCACATGGGAAGACGAGGTATGGCTGAGTTGGAGTGATACCGCTGGTCTGGTGTTGGCGCGATGATCTGGTGTCGGCGGCGAAGGCAGATGTGGGTTGGGGCTCTGCCCCGCTCGGCTTCGCTCGCCCCCCGGGATATTTTTTCCAAAAAGAAGGACAAATTTAGTCAAATTGTCCGGGTTTGCGGCGCATGAGGCGGCTTCTGGTTGCAGTTCCTTATGTCTGGTTGCTGGTGCTGTTTCTGGTGCCGTTCGGGATCGTTTTGAAGATCTCGCTTTCGGATATTGCTTTGGCGATACCGCCCTACACACCGACGTTGGATTTGGCTGAGGGTTGGGCCGGGATCCGGGCGTTCTTCAGTCAGCTTGATCTTGAGAATTACGTCTTTCTGACCAGTGATGATCTTTACTGGAAGGCCTATTTGTCTTCTTTACAGATTGCTTTGATTGCGACGGCTTGCACGCTTTTGGTTGGTTTTCCAATTGCTTATGGAATGGCGCGCGCGCCTGAGGAGTGGCGCCCGGCGCTTTTGATGCTGGTGATCCTGCCGTTCTGGACGAGCTTTTTGATCCGGGTCTATGCCTGGATCGGGATCCTGTCGACGGAAGGGTTTTTGAACCAGTTTTTGTTGTGGACCGGCATTATCTCGGAGCCGTTAACCATTCTTAACACGAACACGGCGGTCTATATCGGGATCGTTTACACCTATCTGCCGTTCATGATTCTCCCGATTTACGCAACGCTTGAGCGGATGGATGCGTCGCTTTTGGAGGCGGCTGAGGATCTGGGATGTTCGCGGGTGCAGGCCTTTTGGTTGATCACGGTGCCGCTGGCGCGGCCCGGTGTGATTGCGGGCTGTTTTCTGGTGTTCATTCCGACGCTTGGTGAGTTTGTGATCCCGTCCTTGTTGGGCGGGTCGGACACGCTGATGATCGGCAAGGTGCTGTGGGAGGAGTTCTTCAATAACCGCGACTGGCCGGTGGCGAGTGCGGTGGCGATCATTCTTTTGCTGATCCTGATTATTCCGATCATTCTCTTTCAGCGCAATCAGCAGATCAACAAAGAGGCCGAGCAATGAGACGCATGTCGGCCTTCAATATCGTGTCGTTGACGCTTGGATTTGCCTTCCTTTACATCCCGATGCTGATCCTGGTGATCTACAGCTTTAATGAAAGTAAACTGGTCACGGTCTGGGCCGGGTTCTCGACCAAATGGTATGGTGAGCTGCTGCAAAACGAGTCGATGATCGATGCGGCCTGGGTGACCATAAAGGTCGCGTTTTTCTCGTCCACTCTGGCCACGGTTCTGGGCACGATGGCGGCCTATGTGTTGGTGCGGCGGGGGCGGTTCTTTGGGCGCACCGTGTTCTCGGGCATGATTTATGCCCCGCTTGTGATGCCCGAGGTGATCACGGGCCTGTCGCTGCTTTTGTTGTTTATTGCCATTGGATTGGACCGGGGCGTGCTGACGATTGTGCTGGCGCATACGACTTTTGCGATGTGCTACGTGTCGGTTGTGGTTTCGTCGCGACTGGTGAGTTTTGATGACTCGCTGGAGGAGGCGGCGCTTGACCTTGGGGCGTCTCCGTTTGAGGCGTTCCGGCTTGTGACCCTGCCGATTATTGCGCCTGCGGTTATCTCGGGGTGGCTCTTGGCGTTTACCTTGTCACTGGATGACCTGGTGATTGCGTCGTTCACGGCGGGACCGTCGGCGACGACCTTGCCGATCAAGATTTTCTCATCTGTGCGGCTGGGTGTCAGCCCGGAGATCAACGCGCTGTCCACGATCATTATTGCGATTGTTACGGTGGGTGTGCTGACGGCTTCGCTTGTGTCCAAGCGCCAGATCACCCGGCGTCTGAACGAGGAAGCGCAGGCAGGATAAGGCACCAGGTTTTTGGCGTTTGCCTATGTTTATTGCTTTTTGACTGTAGTCGGTGCAGCTTGGCGTAAGTCATTTCAGACATGTTATAAAAAGACGGTTTTGAAGTAGGGGTAGGGGGCAGTTTTATGCTGGTGAATGTGATTGACCTGCGCGAGCGGGAGTATCGCTGGTCGCGCGTTATGGCCGTTTTGGAAAGCGCGACAAAGAACAATGAGGCGGAAGAGGCCGATCAGGTGAAGCCGGGTCTGGGTATCGAGATTGATTATGCGGAACGCACGGGGCTTTCGGTGCGCGAGGCGATGCTCTGGGCCGAAAAGACCGATGGGCCGCTGACGCTTTATCTGTATGACGATGAAGGTGAAAACGCCGACGCCGACGCTTAGTCAGGGTTGATAGGCGCCGCGCACTTTTGCGGGTTTGATCAGATCGTCGAGCATGTGCGAAATATCCTCGATCTGTTCTGTAATCACGTGTGTCACTCCGCCTTCGCGCTGCACGCGTCCCGTCACTTTGAGCGCGCGCCCCGAGATCACCGCGCGGCGGAAGCGTTCATACATTTTACGCCAGACAATCACATTGCAGATGCCGGTTTCGTCTTCCAGCGTGATGAAGATTACGCCTTTGGCGGTGCCGGGGCGTTGACGCACAAGCACAAGGCCCGCAACCACGATCCGCGCACCACCGGGAGGCAGATCAAGCTGATCGTTGGGCAGGCAGGCCGGGGGCCGGTGCCATGCGGGGGGCGGGGGCATCTCCATAGAGAACAAAGATAGAACATTTTGACTGTCGTGCAAGGCTTTGTGAGGAAGGCTCAAAAGGGGTGGCAGAGGGCGGCGTGCAGGGCTACTTAAACGGGAACACTGATTATGAGGACGACAATGGCGAAAATCACTTACATCGAGCACGGCGGCAAAGAGCATGTTGTTGACGTGCCAAACGGGCTGACGGTTATGGAAGGCGCGCGCGACAACGGCATTCCGGGGATTGAGGCCGATTGCGGCGGGGCCTGCGCCTGTTCGACGTGCCATGTTTATGTGCATGCCGATTGGGTGGAAAAGCTGCCTGCGAAGGATCCGATGGAAGAGGATATGCTCGATTTCGCCTATGAGCCGGATACGGCCCGTTCGCGTTTGACCTGTCAGTTGAAGGTCTCGGACGCGTTGGACGGTCTTGTCGTTCAGATGCCTGAAAAGCAAATCTGATGTGGCGCCTCGCGGCAGTCGCGGCTGTGATTGCAGCACCGGCTGTGGCCGAGGATATCGTCGAGGCGCGCTATGACGGGCCAACGACGCGGTATGCGCATGCGGTCCTGGGCGACGATGTCGAATGGGGCGAGTTGGTTCTGGAGACAGACACCGGGCGCACGTTGCGCTTTGTCTTGCCCGAAGAACGCGTATTTGAGGACGTCGCGCCGCGTTTGTTCGACGTGGACGGGGATGGTGACAACGAGGTGATCGTTGTCGAGAGCCACCGCGAGGTCGGTGCGCGTCTGGCGATTTATGATGTGGACGGTCTGGTGACTGCGAACGAATACATCGGGCGTCCGAACCGCTGGCTTGCGCCGATTGGCGTCGGGGCCGCGGATTTCGACAATGATGGATTTGTTGAGCTGGTCTATGTGGATCGCCCGCATCTGGCCAAAACGGTTCGGGTGCTGCGCTTCATCGATGGCCAGCTCCGGTTTGTCGCCAGTTTCCCTGGTGTGACCAACCACAGGATCGGCGAGCGTGATATCGCGGGCGGTATTCGCGATTGCGGGCAGGGGCCCGAGATGATCGTGGCCTCGGTGAACTGGGAGCGTGTCCTGGCGCTGGGGTTCAAGGACTTGAAATTCACGCTGGATATCGTTGGTCCACACGAAGGGCGCGAAAGCTTCGCACAGGCGATGGCCTGCGAATAGCAGATCAAACCGTTTCCGAATGAGATTTTTGGCGGGCGGGCTGCCTAGCCTTGCGGCATGGTCAACTGAACCGTGCGTCCGCCTTTTTGATACTGCAGTGCGGTTTCTGAAATACCCGCGACGGTGCCGCCATCAACCCTGTCGCCAACCTGCACTTTCACGTAGCGCCCGGAGGGAAGACGCACCAGAGCGCGGCGGTCGGACGGGCGACCGAACACGCCAACAAGGTTGATCCGGTTCAGGCGCATCGCCTCTTCTATGGTGGCCTGACGCGCCACTGAGGCGTTGGACGGGATCGCAAGGCGCGGTGAGTTCTGTGGACGCGTGGCGTCTTCGGCTTGCGCCTCGTCCGCCAGAGCGGCCTGAACCGCGCCGCTGGTATCGGGCGTCAGAGCGGCAAGACGGCGGGCTTCGCGTTCCTGGCGAAGCTGAAGCTGGCCGGCAGCAACGATAGCATCGAAGTCGCGCGGCTTCGTGCGCGGGATGACGGATGTGGTCACCGCGAGATCGCTGGGCGGATTGCCAACGCGGGCGACAAGCGCTTCGATCTGGGCGGATTGCGGTCTGGTGCCGGGCCGGATTTCGGCCAGTTCAGCGCGTGTGCGTCCGCCAAACCGCTGGCGTTCAATCTCAATGGCAAATGCACTGGGCCGCGCACGTGGGGCCGTGGCGGGCAGTGCTGCTGCAAGTGCGGTTGGCACAAGGGCAGGTGCTTGCGCAGGTGTTGGAGTGACCACATCGGCCGGTTCTGTCAGGTCTGGCTCGGTGGTGTCTGGTTCCACCACTTCGGAGGCGGCGGGGTCGGTCTCAATGATGGGCAGCGGTGTTGCGTTCGTCTGCGGAGCCTCAACGATGGCCGGATCCAGCGCGGCGAGTTCCGTGGCGTCGGCCTCGGGTGCGGGGCGCTGTTCGGGGGCGATGACAGCGGCCACCGCAGGGGGCTCAAGGGCGTCTGGCGCGTCAGTTTCCAGCGCTGGATTGGCTGGAACGGTGGCATCAGGCACCGGGCTGAGACTGACGGATTGAACGGCGCTTGGGGCTGGTTCGAAGGCTGCAAGGCCAGCCAAATCCGGGCTTTCCGGTATGGCGAAAGGTGCGGCCACGAAGGACACGGGCGTATAATCTTCAAGCGCGTCAAGCGTATCCGGGCGGGGTTCCAGCCACTCGACTGCCGGGCGGGGATCGGCGGCGAAATTCCCGGCGTTTTCAAGTGGTATCGCAGCGGGCGTGAATGCGGGAGCCGGGCTGGTTGCCCAGGCAAGCGTCGGGGCCGCTTCGGGAAGGGCCGGTGCCGCAGGTTTGTCCAAGATGGCCGTGATGTCACCCGGTAATGGAGACGCCTCGGGGGCGGCCTCCTCAATTGGGGTCTGCGTCGCCTCGGCAAGCTCGTTCTCGGTTTCGGAGGTCGCCTCGACCGTTTCCGGCGCAACAAGCGACGACTGCGGCGTTGACGGCAGGATCGACCAGATGATGATCGCGATCACAATCGAAAGAAGCGCGGCAATCCCGGCGAGGGCGGGCGTCGGCACGGCGCGCTCGCGACGGCGCACCGCATGCGGTGTCGGTGCTGTCAGGCTGTTGGCGCGCGCTGCTGCGACACCCGCGCCGACGTTCGTGACAATGCGCGGCTCGGAAGTGGGGCGCGGCAAGGGCGCGCCGGGATTGAGCGGCGGCAGATCAGTTTCCGGCAGTTGCAATACCGGCGTCGGATCGTCGACTTTCACGACCGGCTCCGACGCGCTATCGCTTATAGCCGGGGCTTTCTGCGCCTCTTGCAGAACCAAAGGTGCGGTGGCCGTTCGGGCAGTTGTGAATGCGGGAGTTTCGACCGGGGTTTCGGGGGGGGCGTCGGCGGAAGTCGTTTCAGCGGAAGCGTCTGCGATGTCCGTAGTTTCGGCAGGGGCCGGTTCACGTTCGACAAAGACAGGCGGACGCGGGAAATCCTCGGGCGCGGCCAAGGCCGAAAACGCGCGAACTTCAAGCCCGCCCTTCGTAACGAAGGCCTCGGCTTCTTCAAGAGTCTGCGTTGCGATTGCGGCCACGCGGGCGTTGCCGGGCGTTGTTGCAACCCAGTCGATTTCAAGATCGGCCAGATCGTAGGGCGTGCGCCCATCCATCGCCGAATAGATCTCTTCAGTGGTGGGGGTTTCCCCGGATACCTTGACGTCGGTAAAGAGAATTTGGTCCCGTGGCAGGAAGATATCGACCGATGCGGGCGTTTCGACCTTGGCAACAAGGGCAGCAAGACGCGCTTCGATATCGTCGCCTTCAAGCTTTTCGACAGCAAATTCCTGCCACTCGCCCAAGCGGTGGCGCATGAGGCGCACGGCCTCCATCGAAAGATCAAAACCCCAACGCTCTGACATGGCAAAGAGATACCATGACACCCGTGCGCCGTCACGATCCAGAATGATGAAAATTGCCCTGTGCGGGAATTCGCCGATACCGCTGTAAAACGCGCCCGAAACGGTGCAGATTGGGCGCGAAACAATTGGCTTGAAAGCGAGGTTCGTCATGTTGGCTTTACGGTTGGTATTCGTCGGTTTGGTGGCTCTGTGTCCGCACCTTGCGCTGGCCGAAAATGGCGAGCGTCGGATCGTCGTCAGCGGCGAGGGCGTTGTGTCAGCAGAGCCGGATATGGCGACGGTTTTTGTCGGTGTGTCGCGCCAGGCACGGCTGGCCGAAGACGCCTTGCAAAGCGCCTCGGAGGCGGCGGCGATGGTTCTGGCGCGCCTTGAAGCCGAAGGCATCGCACCACGCGATATTCAGACGCGCAACATTGGGCTGTCTCCGCAATATGCGCGCAACAACGATGGGTCTCGACCGCGCGTGACAGGCTATGTGGCGTCCAATGATCTGACGGTCCGCGTGCGCGCATTTGATCGGCTGGGCGCGGTTCTGGATGCAATTGTCGTGGATGGCGCGAATTCGATGAACGGATTGTCCTTTGATGTTGCAGACCGGATTGATCTTGAGCAGACGGCGCGAGCTCAAGCTGTTGGTGTTGCGCGCGAAAAGGCGGAAGTTCTGGCAGAAGCAGCTGGTGTGACACTGGGTCCGGTTCTGACGATTTCCGAAGGTGGTGCGGGGCC
>JABDQU010000214.1 GCA_013042105.1 Boseongicola sp. | reverse complement strand
ATTTGTCCGAGCAGATTTCGACGGCGGGGAAAGAGGCGTCCGGCACAGGCAATATGAAGTTTGCGCTGAATGGTGCGCTGACGATTGGCACGTTGGATGGCGCAAATGTTGAAATTCGCGAGCATGTCGGGGCTGAGAATTTCTTCCTGTTTGGGATGACCGCTCAGGAAGTATGGGCGCGGCGCGAGATTGAGGGCCATGCGGGGCTGGCGATCGGAGCTGATCCGAAGCTGGCGCGCGCTTTGGACAGTTTGTGCAACGGCACGTTTGCGGATGGGGATCATGACCGGTTCCGCGGTATTGCCGATAACGTGTCTGGTCCGGATTACTTCCTCGTTGCATCGGATTTCAGCGACTACTGGCGCGCGTCTCGTGAAGCCGATGTGGCGTTCCGCGATCCGGCGCGCTGGGCACGGATGACGGCGTTGAACACGGCGCGTTCGGGTTGGTTCTCGTCAGACCGGACGATTCGTGGTTATGCTTCTGAGATATGGGATGCTTTGCCGTCCAAGCCGCTGAGGAGTATTGCGGCGGCCTGAGGGCCTCATAGCGCTAAGATATGACACTGGGGGGATGTTATGCCGTCGAGACCAGCCGATGCCGAGATAGCGATTTCGCTTGAGGATGCGCGACGGATCGTCGTCGGGCAGCATGATGATCCTTTTTCAGTTCTGGGGCCGCACAAGGTCGGACGAACGCGGTATGTAAACGTGTTTGATCCGGGCGCGGCGCGGATGTGTGCGATTGTTGGAAGCAAGAAGCACGTGCTTGAGCCCGTGGCGGATGCGCCGGGTGTGTTTTCCGGCAAGGTCCCCGGAACGGCGGCTTATCGTCTTTATGGCGAGGATGATGCTGGCGGGTCCTGGGAAATGGATGATGCGTTTCGGTTTGGCCCGGTCATGGGCGAGATGGATGAGTATCTGTTGGCTGAAGGCACGCACGAACGCATTTGGAAAGTTCTGGGCGCGCATGTGATCGAGCATGAAGGGGCCAAGGGCACGCATTTTGCGGTCTGGGCGCCGAACGCGCGGCGGGTATCTGTTGTTGGGGATTTCAACGCGTGGGACGGGCGGCGCCATCCGATGCGGCGTCGAGGGGCAACCGGCGTTTGGGAAACCTTCGTGCCGGGTGTCGGTGATGGAACGGTCTACAAATACGAGATCCTTGGGATCGACGGCACGACAATGCCTTTGAAGGCGGACCCGGTTGGTTTTGGCAGTCAGCATCCGCCGGAAAACGCAAGCGTTGTGCGCGATATTACCGGCTATGGTTGGGCGGATGATCAATGGATGGCCGAGCGCGGCGGGCGCAATGCGCGCACCGCTGCGATCAGTGTGTATGAAGTTCATCTTGGCTCGTGGCGTCGGAAGGTCGAAGACGACAACCGGATGCTCAGCTACAAGGAAATGGTGACTGAGCTGGTCGATTATGTGGCCGATATGGGTTTCACGCATATCGAGCTTTTGCCGATCAGTGAGTTTCCGTTTGATGGCTCGTGGGGGTATCAGCCTGTGGGGATGTTTGCCCCGACCATTCGGTTCGGGCCACCCCATGAGTTCCGCGATTTTATTGAGGCGGCGCATAACAATGGCGTGGGTATTCTGCTTGATTGGGTGCCTGGGCATTTCCCGACGGATGCGCATGGGCTGGGGCGGTTTGATGGGACGGCCTTGTATGAACACGCGGACCCGCGCGAAGGGTTCCATCAGGATTGGAACACTTACATCTACAACTATGGGCGGCGTGAGGTAGCGAATTACCTGATCTCTAACGCTCTGTATTGGTTGGAAGAATACCACATCGATGGGCTGCGTGTGGATGCTGTGGCGTCGATGCTTTACCGTGATTACTCGCGCAAGGACGGCGAGTGGGTGCCGAACAAGGACGGTGGTCGCGAGAATTACGAGACCATCGAGATGTTGCAGCGAATGAACGTCACGACCTATGGCAAGGTCGACGGGATTATGACTGTCGCTGAGGAGTCGACCAGCTTTCCGGGTGTTTCCCGTCCTGTGGATGGGGGCGGCTTGGGCTTTGGTTACAAATGGAACATGGGTTGGATGAATGACACGTTGGAATACGTGAAGAAGGATCCGATCTATCGCAAACACCATCATCACCAGATGACATTCGGTCTGCATTATGCGTTTTCCGAGAACTTCATCCTGCCGATCAGTCACGATGAAGTTGTGCATGGCAAAGGGTCGATGCTGACGAAAATGCCGGGTGACGACTGGGAGAAGTTTGCGAACCTGCGTGCCTATTACGGGTTTATGTGGGGGCATCCGGGCAAGAAGCTTTTGTTCATGGGCCAGGAGTTTGCGCAGCGGGCCGAGTGGAACCATAACCAGTCATTGGACTGGGGCTGTCTTGAGGACGGGATGCACGCAGGCATGCAGCGGTTGGTTCGCGATTTGAACACGCTTTATCGCGCGGAGCCTGCGCTTCATGTGAAGGACTGCGAGCCGGACGGGTTCCAGTGGATCGAGTCGAACGATGCGGACGGCAGCACGTATGCGTGGATACGGCGCGGGGGCGAAGGAGATCGCCCTGTTGTGATTATTTCGAATTTCACGCCGGTTGAGCGCAGCGGATGGCAGTGCGGGTTGCCCCATGAGGGCCGCTGGCGCGAGGCGTTGAATACGGACGCGAGCCTTTATGGCGGAGGAGATCGCGGGAATATGGGAGAGGTCACGGCGACGGGAGAGGGGTGGCAAGGCCAGCCTGCATCCGCACGCGTGACGGTGCCACCACTGAGCACAGTCATTTTGACCTTTGAGGGAAGTTGAACAATAACAATACGATAAGAAGAATGGGGAGGACCACATGACACCGAATGTAAATGGACGCCTGTCGGCGCGGACGATGGCCTTTGTGCTGGCCGGGGGGCGTGGCTCACGGCTGAAGGAGTTGACCGACAACCGGGTGAAGCCTGCGGTTTTCTTTGGCGGTAAGGCGCGGATCATCGACTTTGCGCTGTCGAATGCGCTGAATTCCGGGATCCGGAAGATGGCGGTGGCTACCCAATACAAGGCGCACAGTTTGATCCGGCATTGCCAACGCGGCTGGAACTTTTTCAGGGCCGAGCGCAACGAATACCTGGATATTTTACCGGCATCCCAGCGTGTGAATGAGAACAAATGGTATGTTGGAACAGCGGATGCTGTGACCCAGAACATCGATATCGTTGATAGCTATGGTGTTGAATACATTCTGATTTTGGCTGGCGACCACATCTATAAGATGGATTATGAGATCATGCTGCGACAGCATGTGGACACCGATGCAGATGTAACGGTTGGCTGTCTGACGGTGCCGCGCGAAGAGGCGACGGCCTTTGGGGTCATGCATGTGGACGAGACCGACCGCATCACGCAGTTCCTCGAAAAACCGGCCGATCCGCCTGCAATTCCGGGAGATCCGAAGCACGCTCTGGCGTCCATGGGCATTTATGTTTTCAAGTGGTCGTTCCTGCGCGAGTTGCTGTTGGTGGACGCTGCCAATCCTGACTCGACGCATGATTTCGGAGGCGATTTGATCCCTGAGATTGTGAAGTTCGGCAAGGCTCAGGCGCATCGATTTAATGACTCCTGTGTGCGCCATGAACCGAAAGCGCCCGCTTATTGGCGGGATGTGGGGACGGTTGATGCGTTTTGGCGGGCAAATATCGATCTGACCGATTTCACGCCCGATCTGGATTTGTGGGATACGAATTGGCCGATCTGGACTTATTCTGAAAGCGTGCCGCCTGCGAAGTTTATCCATGACCAGGAGGATCGCCGTGGGTCTGCGGTGTCTTCGCTGGTTTCGGGGGGCTGTATCGTTTCGGGAACGGAGATTAAGAAATCGCTGTTGTTCACGCAGGTGCACACGAACAGTTACGCGTCGCTCGATCAGGTTGTGGCGTTGCCATATGTGAATGTGGCGCGCTCGGCGCGGCTTCGCAATTGCGTGATTGATCGCGGTGTGCATATCCCTGAAGGCTTGGTCGTCGGTGAGGACCCGGTCGAGGACGATAAGTGGTTCCGAGTCACCGAGGGCGGTGTGACGTTGATCACGCAGTCGATGCTTGACGAAAGAGCCGAGAAGATATGACCCGTATTTTGTCCGTCACGTCTGAGTGCGTCCCGCTGGTGAAAACCGGCGGGCTTGCTGATGTGGCGGGCGCTTTGCCGGGGGCGTTGAAGCCTTTGGGTTATGA
>JABDQU010000193.1 GCA_013042105.1 Boseongicola sp. | reverse complement strand
ATGCCGCAACAGGGTAAAGTGTTAATGGCATGATTTGATGGGAAAATGCGATTTTTAGCAACGTCGGTATGACGTCGGTATCGCGTCGGTATTACGTCGGTGCGCCTTGAGATGCGCCATCGGGTGGCCACAAGATGTGGTGGACGCGTTAATGGAGGTTAAGCGAGTGATATGGGTGCGGGCGGTTTTATGGAGCGCGATTCTACCGTGAAAACGGCTGGCAATTGTATTGACTCAGCGTCGGGCAATTCTCAGAATTATTGCTTTTAAATAAGGAGTTTTCAGCATGGAAAGGCTATTGGACATTTCCGCTGGCATCGATCGCGGACAAGAGCTCTCCGAAGATGACTTTGATTTTCTGCGAAACATCCGAGAAATCCTCGACGATTTAGACGAAATACAGTCAGGGCCTGCTCCGGCGGATACGGCGATCCAACCGGCCTCGGGACCCGCGTTGGGCATTGTCGTCGGACACATGAAGTCTGCTCAGGGTGCGTTTGCAACGTCGCCTATCAACGCATCTGAGTATGAATGGAACAGCCATCTGGCGGGATTGATTTTGGCTGAATGCGCAGCGCGAAATGTGGAAGCGCAAGTTTTCTATCGCGACGGTGTCGGAATTTCTGGTGCCTACAAACAAGTAGACGCCTATGGTGCCACGTGCGTGCTTGAGCTTCATTTCAATGCAGCAAAGGGAAACGCACGTGGCACGGAAACGCTCTATGATGGCGACACAAACAAGATGTCCGAAAGTTGGGCAAACGCTTTGCAGGTTGCGATGGTGGATGTCTATGGACGCACCGGTAGCGCAGACCGCGGCCTGAAAGAGCGAGATCCGGGAGATCGTGGCTACAAGAGTCTTTCGTCGTCAGACATCCCATCTGCCTTAATCGAGCCCTTCTTCGGCGACCATCCAGGGGATGCGCATTTGGGTCACGAGACCAAGAAGGCGCTGGCTGCGGCTATTGCCGAAACTGCGGCCACTTGGCTGCTGACGAGCTAATCTCAAATTGCATCAACTTTCTGGGGGAAAGATCATGCTTTCAAGAACCTGTAAATTCATCTGTGCCGCAGCATTGCTTGCGGGTTGCTCATCTGACGTATCGGTTTCAAACCGCGAAGTGTCTGTCCTTAATGCAAACGCCAAGATCTCCGGAGGCAAGTTCGTTTATGGTGATGTCCTCAAATACGGGACTGACCTCACGAATGGCTATTTGGAAGAGTCGGTATCAAGTGCGAGGGCCCGCAATGGCGGTTTCGTATCTTTGCTGGCGCTCGGCGTTTTCGCGGGGTACCGCGCTGTTGACGGTGCGGGTACTGTTGAGCTTGCCAAGACTGCCGTGTTCGGCGCAGCAGCAAATCAGGGCGTTCAATACGTTGCTGCCGGACCGGCAGCCAAGAAGATCGTTAAAGCTGCGGAACGCACATCATGTGTGGTCAACGCTGGTGTGGTCTTTCGTCCGGATTTGGAAGGCTCAACTGTGGAGCAAGATGCAGCGGCTCTTATGCTGTCCACACTCGACACCATACGCGTTATCTTGCGCCAGGAACTCAGTCTCGACGCTGTCGACTATTCAACAATAGCCGACAATATTGAGGCAGCGGCAAAGGCGAATGAACAGACACCTGAGCCAACGGCGACACAAAGAAGCAATGCGCTTTTGTCAGGTATCACGTCAAACGAGCGCGTGCGAAGTGACAAGGAAATCGTGGCCGACAAAGCCCTTAAAGAAATGAAAGTGGTATTGTCGAAATGCCCCACGAAGTGATTCATCTCACACTAGTGGATCACTCCATTGCTTCCAGCTCATCGATGAAGCCGGAAATCATCGACAGGCCCTTGTTCCAGAAGGCCGGGTCAGAGGCGTCAAGGCCGAAGGGGGCGAGGAGTTCCTTGTGGTGTTTTGAGCCACCCGCTTTCAGCATGTCGAAATACTTGGCCTGAAAGTCGTCGCCGCCTTCTTCATAAACCGCATAGAGCGCGTTCACGAGGCCGTCGCCGAAGGCGTAGGCGTAGACGTAGAATGGCGAGTGGACGAAGTGGGGGATGTAGGCCCAGAAGGTCTCGTAGCCGTCCATGAAGTCGAACGCTGGCCCGAGGCTTTCGCCCTGGACGGACATCCAGAGGGCGTTGATGTCGTCGGGGGTGAGTTCCCCGTTTTGACGGGCGGCGTGGAGTTTGCATTCGAAGTCGTAGAAGGCGATCTGGCGAACGACCGTGTTGATCATGTCCTCGACTTTGCCTGCCAGCATGACTTTGCGTTCGGCCTGGGTTGGGGCGTTCTTGAGGAGGCGGCGGAAGGTAAGCATTTCGCCAAAGACGGAGGCCGTTTCGGCGAGCGTCAGGGGGGTGGATGACAAGAGTTCACCCTGTCCGGCGGCGAGGCGTTGGTGGACGCCGTGGCCGAGCTCGTGGGCGAGTGTCATCACGTCGCGTGGTTTGCCGAGGTAATTCAGCATGACGTAGGGGTGGACGTCGGCGACGGTTGGGTGGGCAAAAGCACCGGGTGCTTTGCCGGGTTTTACGGCGGCGTCGATCCAGCCTTTGTCGAAGAAGGGTTCGGCCAGATTTGCCATTTCGGGGTCAAACTCGCCATAGGCCGACAGCACCGTTTCGCGGGCTTCGTCCCAGCCGACAAGGCGTTCGCTTTCCATTGGAAGCGGTGCGTTGCGGTCCCAGACTTCCATGCGGTCAAGGCCGAGCCACTTGCGTTTCAATTCGTAGTAGCGGTGAGAGAGTTGCGGATAGGCGTTGACCACGGCATCGCGCAGGGCTTGTACGACTTCCGGTTCGACGTGGTTTGACAGGTGGCGACCGGTTTGCGGTGTGGGCATACCGCGCCAGCGATCTTCGATTTCCTTTTCCTTGGCGAGCGTGTTGTGGACGCAGGCGAAGAGTTTGACGTTCTCGCCGAAGACGCGGGCAACTTCGCGGGCGGCTGCTTCACGGGTGTCGCGTTTTTGGTCGGTGAGATCGTTGAGAGTTGCTTCGAGACCACGGGTTTCGTCGCCGATGTGGAATTCAAGACCGGCGATGGTTTCGTCGAACAGCCGGTTCCATGCGGCGGCCCCGACGGTAGACTGGTCGTGAAGGAACTTTTCCAATTCGTCGGACAGCTGGTAAGGGCGCATGGTGCGCATACGGTCGAAGATGGGTTTGTAGCGCGCGAGGTCGGCGTTTTCCGCGAAAAGGGCGTCAAGCGCGGCATCATCAATGCGGTTGATTTCGAGCGAGAAGAATACCAGCGGGGTCGTGTAGCTGGTGATCTTGTCTTGCGCGTCGGATAGCGCTTTGGCGCGCTCGGCATCGGTGGTGATCTGATAGTAGCGCAGTCCGATGAAGGACATGATGCGTCCGGCGACCATGTCGATCTTCTCATACCGCAGCACGCAGTCGAGCAGTTCCGGGGCATCCAGAGACGCAAGTTTGCCGTCATAGTCTGCAGCAAACGAGGTGCAGGCTTCCTCCAGCCAGTCCATATCACGCTTCAGTTCCGGCGCATCCGGGCTTTCATAAAGGTCGGCGAGGTTCCATTCGGGAAGGTTGCCGAGATCACCTGCACCGTTGGAATTGACGTCGAAAGCGGGGCGGGGCGTGAATTGCATGGAATACTCCGTTCAATGGTTTCCATTCAGATAGGCGCTGACACAAAGGATCGGAAGGCGAATCTTGTCGATTTTATGCTTTGCCATTCTCCTTGGTGAAAATATCCCGGGGAGCGCGAGGGGCTGGCCCCTCGCCCACCGCGATCCCGAAGGGGGCGCAATCAGGAATAGGCGTCCAGCATGGCTTTCAAATCGGTGAGGGTATTTGCCTCGGACACAGGTTTGTCTTTGCGCCAGCGCGACATTCTCGGAAACCGAAGCGCGACGCCGGATTTGTGGCGCGTGCTTTCGGCGATCCCTTCAAAGGCGATCTCGAATACGTGCTCGGGCGTCACCGAACGCACCGGGCCGAAACGCTCGACGGTGTTTTTGCGGACCCAGGCTGTAATTTCGCGAAATTCTGCGTCGGTCAGGCCGGAATAGGCTTTGGTGAAGGGAACGAGTGCGTTGCCGTCCCAGACAGCGAATGTGAAATCGGTGAACAGGTTGGCGCGGCGACCGTGCCCTGCCTGAGCGTAGATCATGACAGCATCGATCACCAATGGA
Source organism: Boseongicola sp. (assembly GCA_013042105.1). GTDB lineage: Bacteria > Pseudomonadota > Alphaproteobacteria > Rhodobacterales > Rhodobacteraceae > Boseongicola. The sequence continues at coordinate 1,653 of JABDQU010000193.1, read as the reverse complement.
TCGACTTTCCACTTCCACCAGTCCCCTTTGCGGCGGCCATCGCGGTAGGGGCTGTTTCGCTTCTTCAGCATCACACCTTCTGCAGCAATCTCGCGGGAGCGGGCGCGTTCGGTCGCGAGGTCCTCCCATGAGGCAAACTCCAGCCGGGGCGACAGGCGCAACGGGGCTTCGGGCGGGGTCTGGGCTACAAGAGCTTCCAGTCGGGCGCGGCGTTCGGCGAAAGGAAGGGCGCGGATATCGATCCCGCCCTCTTCAAGCAGATCGTAAGCCCGAAGTATGACGGGTGCGTCTTTCAGGAGTTTCGCCGGGACTGTTTTGCGGCCGATGCGTTTTTGGAGCGCGGCGAAGGGCATTGGAGTTTCGTCCTTCCAGACCAGAACCTCGCCGTCGATCACAGTGCCGGGGGCGATAAAGTCGGGGAGTATGCCAAACTCGGGGAAGCGATCCGTCATCAGTTCTTCGCCGCGTGACCACAGGTGGTAGGCACCGCCGCGCAAGACAAGCTGGCCGCGAATGCCATCCCACTTGTGTTCAGCGCTCCATTCCGACAGGTCTCCAAGTTCATTCGGCGCGGTGTCCAGCGGGTAGGCAAGATAGAATGGATAGGGCTTGGAAAGATCCGCATCGGGGTTTGGAGCAAGGATCAGGTCTTCGAAAGTCGTGGTGTCGGGACTCCAGTTTCCCATCAGGCGATGCGCAAGGTCGGCTTCTTCGATGCCAGTCGCCTTGGACAGAGCGCGCGTCATCAGTTTTTGACTAACGCCCATTCGAAATCCGCCGGTGATCAGTTTGTTGAACGTAAATCGCTCTGCTGTTTCGAGATGATCCCATGCCTCGAGGATCCGCGTTTTCCGGACGTCTTCTTCGACGGTCGCAAGGCTACGAATTTCGTTGATCCATGCCGTGAGCGTTTTGTCTGCGGACCCGTTGGGTGCGGGTAGGACGAGCGCGATGGTTTCAGCGAGATCGCCGACGATCGGATAGCTTTCTTCAAAAAGCCAGAGCGGTATTTCGGCCTGTTCTGCTGCCCATTCCCTGAGTCGGGTGGTGGTGACGGTTCGCTTCGGACGACGTCCTGACATGAGAGCAATTGTCCAAAGCCGATCGCTATCAGGGGCGATGGCAAAATACGCGGCGAGCGCTGCGACCTTTTCATTGGTGCGCGTGGTTTGGTCGAGTGCAGAAAAGAGGGCGGCGAAGCTTTTCATGAAAGCTTCTGCAAAGGTCTCCCACCCCTGGGACAGGGGGTGGGAGTGAGCATGTGATTGAACGCGCGGATCATTACAGGGAGTATAGCACGCGCATTCACTTGGTCACATGTGCGTGCGGCTTCTCAGATGGGCAATCCGGTGCAGTTCAGTGTGAGCGTCAACGGACAGGGGCTGGGCGAGTGTTTGAGTAACGTCTTCACGCGTCAGGCCGATATCTTGAAGCGTATGCGTGTCGAGGTCTTTCAGGCTGCGGAGATCCTTTCTTTGTTGTCTGGCGCGAACGCGGGCTGCTAGTTTGTTTGAAAGGTCAAGAAGCGGGTGTCCGCTGTTTTGCGAAACGGGCAGGGTGCATGTGGCATCGGTCATCTCGTGTCTCTCCTATGCGTGTGTTTGATCTTGAGATGACAATGCGATCTGGACACACATCAATCAAACGAATAGA
>JABDQU010000190.1 GCA_013042105.1 Boseongicola sp. | reverse complement strand
CTCTTTACCATAAGGCTCAAAATCCACGCCCAACGCCGCCCAGCGCGCTCCGAAATCTGGCTTCCACTGGAACTTCACATTGCCGCCCGTGACAGGCAATGTCGTCTCGGTGCCATCCTCATCGTCGAAGGTGATCGTGCCGTCCGTAGCATTCACGTCCTTCATCGGCACATACAAAACCCGACCCGTTGTCGGTGAAATCGGCAAGAAGATCGAATAGGTTTGCTGGCGCTCTTCACGCAGGCTTTTCAGCATGACAGCCATCAGTTCGTCATACTTCTCGCAGGCCTTCAACAGCGTCTCGTCAAACCGCCCCGACGCATAGAACTCGGCCGCCGAGTAAAACTCATAGTCAAATCCAAACGTATCCAGAAACCGCCGCAACATGGCGTTGTTGTGGTGCCCAAAGCTCTCAAACTCGCCAAACGGATCCGGCACGCGCGTCAAAGGCTTCTGCAAATGCTCTGCCAGCATCTCGGGATTCGGCACGTTGTCGGGAACCTTGCGCAACCCATCCATATCGTCGGAAAAACAAATCAGCTTGGTCGGAATATCCGACAGCACCTCAAATGCGCGACGCACCATGGTCGTGCGCAACACCTCTCCAAATGTTCCGATATGCGGCAGTCCCGATGGACCATACCCCGTCTCAAAAAGCACATAGCCCTTTTCGGGCGGCGCTTTTTCATAGCGTTTCAAAAGACGACGCGCCTCTTCGAAAGGCCAGGCCTTCGAGGTCATTGCCGCATCTTTAAGAGCCGTCATCTCACTTTTCCTTCACCCAATCGCCACGAACCCGCGGCGCAAGCACCGCTACCTATTGCGGGCGGCCAGTGTCGTCAATAAATTCAACCGGGAATCCCAAAAAGGAATGGCTCTTGTCCCTGCATCCGAACGACTACACCCCGTCAGACACGCTTGTCGCGCTTATGATCGCAATTTCCGCGTCCGACGAGAAAATCGGAACGTCCGAACTTGTCACGATTGAGCGCATCATCAACCACCTTCCGGCCTTTGCAGACTTCGACATGTCTCGCCTGAAAGACATCTCCAATGGTGTGCTCGATCTGTTCGCGGACGAAGACGGTCTGGACATACTGTGGGACGTCGTGCGCGCAACTCTTCCCGAACGGCTGTTTGAAACCGCCTATGCCATGGCCTGCGATGTTGCGGTGGCAGACGGAAAGGTTCTTGAAAGCGAGCTTCAGCTTCTCGAAGAAATGCGCCACCAGCTGAACATCGACCGCCTTGCCGCCGCTGCGATTGAGCGCGGCGCGAGGGCACGACACATGGTCGTCTAGGCCTGTTCGAACTGACGGGCCCATTCGGCCAAAAGACGCCTTTGCAAACGACGTGAGCGGTTAGCCCAAGATCGCGAGCCCGGCGGCCTTTCACGCAATGCCGGCGGGATCGAATCCCGACGCTGTTTGTCTGCGGTAAAGATCGCAAACACCAACTTTCGTCCGCCCTTGGTATAAATATACCCGACCAGCGAACTCACGAAATTCAGCGTCCCGGTCTTGGCCACAGCAGACACACCTTCCATCGGCTTGCCATCCGTGCGGTCGGGGTCTGCGATGGCCAGCGACTTCATCAGGCCCTCGCAGCCCTGCCCCTGCCTCAGGATATCCACCATATCCTGCGCATTGATCTCCGAGTCATATCCCAGCCCGGAATGGTCACGAAACGTCATCCGGCGTGTGCCGAACCGCGTCTGCGCCCAACCCGCCATCCGGGACCCCGAACCGATCAAATTCGCCAGCGGCACGCCATTGACCAGACTGGCCGACATCCCCACAGCCTCGGCAGTGAGATTTGTCGAATACCGCATCATGCCGGTCAAAATCTCTTCCAGTGGCGCGCTGGACCCGGATGCCACGACACGCCCGACCGGCGTGCTTTGCGACACCTCCGGGAACGGCAACCGCAGACCGTGAAGCCGCGCAATCGCCCTGAAAGCATCCCCGGCGTAAAGGGCCGGAAACCGCACCGGCAACCACCGCGCACCAGGCTTTTTCCCAAGCGAGGCGCGCGCGACGCTCCAATAGTCGGCCTGCAAACCCTTTTTGTATTCGTAAACCGGCCCCGAACGCTCAACCATCCGCATCCGCGCGACATTCGTTTCCGGCGAATAGCGCAGCGCGCGTGCCTGCATCGTGATCTCGATGTCTTCGCCCTCGGGAATCCACTCAAAATGGACTCGGTTGAAATTCAGGTTAAGCCCACCGTAAGACGGATTATAGGCAACAACTTCGGGCTGGTCGGCATCAATCCGGTCCGAGCGCGGCAGCGCATCCGCCCAGACGTAAAACGTGCCGGAAATCCGCGAAATGCCCGCTTCCGCCACGGTTTGCGCGATCTCAGCAAGGCCGTCGCTCGTCAGCGTCGGGTCGCCGCCCCCCACAAGCCACAAGTTACCCTGAAGCTCACCATCCACAACGTTGCCATCCGCCAAAACTCTGGTTTCAAACTGAAAGCCCGCGCCAAGCCGATCCAGTGCATAAATCGACGTCACAGCTTTCAGCGTGCTCGCAGGCGGCAT
>JABDQU010000189.1 GCA_013042105.1 Boseongicola sp. | reverse complement strand
CAATCCAAGGGGGTCCGGATGGACGATCTTCGGCAGAAATATCTGAATGCCATCGCAGACGCCGCTGACGAAAGCGCGCTGGAAGACCTGCGAGTCACCGCCGTGGGCAAAAAGGGCGAAGTGTCCCTGAAAATGCGCGAACTTGGCCGCATGACGCCCGAAGAACGTCAGGTTGCTGGCCCGGCACTCAATGCGCTGAAGGACGAGATCAACTCAGCCCTTGCCGCCAAGAAGTCCGCGCTTGAAGACGCCGCCCTTGATGCCCGTTTGCGCGACGAATGGCTCGACGTCACGCTGCCTGCACGCCAGCGCCCCCAAGGCACCATTCACCCCGTCAGTCAGGTCACCGAGGAAGTCACCGCCATCCTTGCTGACATGGGCTTTGCCGTCGCCGAAGGCCCGCAGATCGAGACCGACTGGTATAACTTCGACGCCCTGAACATCCCCGGTCACCACCCCGCGCGCACCGAGATGGACACCTTCTACATGCACCGCGACGAAGGCGATAATCGTCCGCCACACGTGTTGCGTACGCATACTTCGCCTGTCCAGATCCGCTCGATGCAGGAAAACGGCGCGCCGATCCGCATCATCTGTCCCGGCCGTGTTTATCGCGCCGATTACGACCAGACCCACACCCCGATGTTCCATCAGGTCGAAGGCCTTGCCATTGATCGCGACATCTCGATGGCCAACCTCAAATGGGTCCTCGAAGAATTCTTTTCGGCCTTCTTCGGCACATCCGTCAAAACCCGCTTCCGCGCCTCGCACTTTCCCTTCACGGAACCTTCGGCCGAGGTCGACATCCAGTGCTCATGGGAAGGCGGCACCGTCAAAGTGGGCGAGGGCGACGGCTGGCTCGAAGTCCTCGGCTCGGGCATGGTCCACCCCAAAGTGCTGGCCGCTGCGGGCGTCGATCCGAACGAATGGCAGGGATTTGCTTTCGGCATGGGCATCGACCGCATGGCGATGCTGAAATACGGCATCCCCGACCTGCGCGCGTTCTTTGATTCCGACCTGCGCTGGCTGCGCCACTATGGCTTCGCGGCGCTGGACCAACCCACACTCCACGGCGGGCTGGTGCGATGAGCGACGAATACGAAGACCTGAACGTCACCTATCCGGGTGCCGCGTCCTTCAAGTTCGGCGATAGCGAGCATCAGTCCGGCGTCCTGCTCGCCCTTGTGCGCGAAGGCAAAAAGCGCGCGACCTGCGACGCCTTGTCGATGTTTGAGGCCGAACCCGGTTCCATGCCGGTCGTGGGCCGTTGCGACATCGCGCAGAACTGGGACGGCACGCCTGCGCTGGTGATCCGCACGTTGAAGGTTGAGCAGGTGCGCTTTTGCGACGTCACCGAGGAAATGGCTTTGGCCGAGGGCGAAAACCACGACCTCTGGGGCTGGCGCCGCGACCACGAGACGTATTTCCGGCGTCACTATGATTTCAGTCCTGAGATGATGCTGGTGTTTGAGCACTTTGAAGTGGTCGAAGATTTGGCGGAGCGGGGGTGAGCAAATCACTACCTTTTCATCCAAGAGCCGGTCAATTGTTGGTTGGCGACTTCAAAGGGTTTCAACCGCCTGAGATAGGAAAGCTGAGACCCGTAGTTGTTATCTCACCCAGGCTTCCTCATCGCTCTGGATTGGTTGCGGTTGTCCCGTTAAGCACGACCGCACCGCGAGATGATCTTGAATATGTGTGTAAACTAAGCCGGAACTACACGCCTTGGGGCTCGGAAACTCAGGACAGCTGGGCAAAGTGCGACTTGGTGATGAATGTCGGGCTATTTCGCCTTTCCGCATTCAAAGTAGGGCGCCGAAAATTTGTCACGCCACAGGTATCCGGTGATGATCTAAAAGCCATACGTAAGGCTGTGTTAGCTGGCCTAGGGTTCCCGGCAATTGAATCGTAACGAAAGATGACCTATGTTACTCAAGTATCCCGCTTGTCGGGCTTAAGACCTAGAGCACTAGGCAGGTTGTTCACCGCCCGATGACAAGGGCAGAGCAGCCTAAATATTGTCAAACGTCCCGAAGCCCCGCCCTGTGCGGGGTTTCGTGTTTCCGGGGCTGGTGGACAGCAGGTATCCCTTTGCTATAACGCGCCAACGCTAAAGGGCACCAAAATGAAATTCACCCTCTCCTGGCTCCGTGAGCACCTCGACACCACCGCCTCGGTTGACGAAATCGCCGAGACCCTCACCGATCTCGGTCTTGAGGTCGAAGAGGTCGTGAACCCGGCAGAAAAACTGCGGGGCTTCACTCTCGGCAAGGTCATGAAGGCCGAAAAACACCCGGACGCGGACCGCCTGCGTGTCTGCATGGTCGCCACCGATGAAGGCGAGAAGCAGATCATCTGCGGTGCACCAAACGCGCGCGAGGGCATCACGGTCGTCGTCTGCAAGCCCGGCGACTATGTGCCCGGCATCGACGTCACCCTGTCGGTCGGCAAAATCCGGGGCGTGGAAAGCCACGGCATGATGGCCTCTGAACGCGAGTTGGAACTGTCGGACGAACATGACGGCATCATTGAACTGGCCACGGGCGAAGTTGGCGACAGCTTCGCCGACTGGCTTGCCGAGAACGAACCCACCAAGGTCGATCCCGTAATCGAGATCGCGATTACCCCGAACCGGCAAGACGCGCTGGGCGTCGAAGGCATCGCTCGCGACCTCGCCGCGCGTGGCCTCGGCACGAAGATCGAAAATCCGATCACACCCGTCAAAGGCAATGGCCCCAGCCCGATCAACGTGACCATCGACGACGACACCCTCGACGGCGCGCCCTATTTCGCGGGGCGCGTGATCAAAGGCGTCAAGAACGGCCCCAGCCCTGCTTGGCTGCAAGCCCGCCTGAAGGCCATCGGTCTGCGCCCCATTTCGGCGCTGGTCGACATCACCAATTTCATGACCATCGACCGCAACCGCCCGCTTCACGTTTTTGATGCCGACACGGTGCAAGGCGACCTGCGCGTCCACCGCGCCCAGGGCGGCGAAGAGCTCCTCGCGCTCGATGAAAAGACCTACACGTTTGAGCCCGGCATGATCGTCATTTCCGGCGGCAAGGCGGTTGAAAGCATCGCTGGCGTCATGGGGGGCGAAGAATCCGGCGTCACCGAAGACACCGTGAACGTCTTCCTGGAAAGCGCCTATTGGGACCCGATCACCATCGCGCACACCGCTCGCAAGCTGAAGATCAACTCCGACGCCAAGTATCGATT